>JBGUKN010000035.1:0-29558 GCA_045114455.1 Victivallales bacterium | reverse complement strand
AACAGTGCCGTGCTTCGCGACGGCACGGGGGGAAGCGGAGCCTCCACTGAAATAGTGCATATATCAAAAAACGTGCGTTTTCCACATTTTTTTGGAAAAAGATACTTGTTTTTTCGGATTTATGAGGTATCTTTTTTTATGACTTGAACCCCGCGGAGACCACAAGCGCCATGCCGAATCAGGACGTGATCGTCAAATATCTTTTCTATTCCCTTGACTTCGTCATCATCTGGGCGATGATCTACTGGGTGCTGTATTTTCTGCGCGGCACCCGCAGCGCGAACGTGCTGTTCGGCGTCATCGCCATCTTCCTGACCGCCACGATCGTGGTCGACTACTTCGAACGCCTGACCGTGCTGCGGTTCCTGCTGATGGAATGCCTGATGCCGGTCCTCGGCCTCGCCATTCTCGTGATCTTCCAGCCGGAATTCCGCCGGGCGTTCGCGCAGGCGGGAAGCATCTTCGTGTCGAACCGGACAGGGCGGGAGACCATCGACCAAGTGACGGAAGCCGCCGCACAGCTTTCCGTCACGCGCACCGGGGCGATCATCGTGTTCGAACGCAACATCGGACTCACGGACACCACGCGTTCGGCTGTCTCGCTGGACGCCCGCGTGGACTCCTTGCTGATCCAGTCCATTTTCTATCCGAACTCGCCGCTCCACGACTGCGCCGTGGTGATCGGCAAGAACAACCGCATCGTGGCCGCCCACGCCGTGCTGCCCCTGGCGGAGGAGGATTTCTTCGTGAACGGCAAACGGCTCGGCACGCGCCACCGCGCCGCGGTCGGGATCTCGCAGGAGACCGATGCCGTGGCAGTGGTCGTTTCCGAGGAGACCGGGCTGATCAGCATCGCGAAGAAAGGGCGCCTGATCCGCGGCCTGAAACCCGAGGAGCTGCGGTTCCAGCTCCGTACGATCCTGCTGGACCGGAAAGCGCCGTGGAAACGTCTGGGCAGCGCCGGGGAATTTGGACGGCCCGAATCTGACGAGGCTGCCGGGAACGGCGGCGGAAAGGACGGTGCGCTGTGAGCTCGATCCGCAATCTCTGGAAGAAAATCCTGCCCCATATTCCCCATGTGATCCGGCACGATTTCTGGCGCAAGCTCTTTGCCCTGGTCTTCGCAATCCTGCTGACCGGCGTCGCATACCAGAACGTGAAGTCGCAGATGGAACTTGTCAAGCTGGACGTCCGCGGCGTGGCGGTCCGGTTCGCGGCCGTCGAGGACGGCGTCACGCTGATCCCGCGCGACGTTCTCGTCGACATCTCCGTCGAGCTTCCCAAAGAGCTGAAGAACCTGAAGAACACGGATTTCTTCCTGGAATGCCCCGTGACGAAATATCAGGTCGAAGAGGACCTGCCCGTGGAGCTTCGCCCCGAGATGGTGAAGACCAATGTGCCGATCGACGGGCTGCGCGTGCTGGCGGTCAATCCCGACATGCTCCCGCTGAACATCGACATCATGGACACCAAGGATGTCCCGGTGCATCCCGTCTGCGATTTCTCCGAGCTGATGGAGGGATATCAGGCGTCGCTCGTCCAGCCTGAGAAGCCGGTCACGATCCGCGGCCCGAAAAAACATCTCGCAACCATTTCCTACCTCGAAACGGAGAAAATACCTCTGGCGAACGTGACCAAGAGCTTCTCCCGCCAGGCGGACCTGGTCTCGCCGTACGACAAGAACATCGAGATCCTGTCCGGCAAGGTCAAGATCGAGGTCAAGATCGAGAAGAACAAGCCGCGCGCATTCGACGGCATCCCAGTTCAGGTCCTCTTCGGCAGGATCGGCGCGAACAACCTCATCATCTCGAAGATCCAGCCGGAAGCCGTGACCGTCCTGGTCGACAGCGTGCCGGACATTTCCCAGACGCAGATCCATCCGTTCCTCGACCTGTCGGACGTGACGCGGCCGGGCGTCTATACCGTAGATATCAAGTGCTGGTCCGACAACGACCGTATCAAGGTGGTCGAGGTAATCCCCGCCCAGGCCACCGTGACGCTGGAGCCCGTCGCCGCCCCGCATTGAAAACAGAACTCATTTTCTTCAACAACCGGAACCTGATTTGCCATGACTGACCTTTCGACGCCTCAATATTCGCAGGTGGAAGATTTCCTCAACTCCTTTACGCACATGGTCGGCGGCCTCCTCACGGCCTACGGCACATACCTGCTGATCCTGAAATCGTCCATGCCATCGTTCATCATCTGCGCCCTGATCTACGGCGTTTCCATTTTTTCCATGTTCCTGGTCTCCTCCATGTATCACGCCATCCGCGACCAGGAGGTGAAAAGCGCCGTCCGGAAAGTCGACCATGCCGTGATCTATTTCGCGATCGCGGGCACCTATGTGCCGATCCTGAACGCCATCGCGTCGCCGCGGGAGTGCCTGATCTGGTTCTGCGCGCTCGGCGCATGCGCCGTCGCCGGCGGGGTCTTTTCCTTCATCACGCTCAAACACAAGTACGTCACCACGGTTATCTACCTGGTCATGGGCTGGGCGTCGCTCCTGCTTCTGAAAAAACTCTGGGGCATGGGGGAGCCGAAGATCACCTATTATCTGATTGCGGGCGGCGTGGTGTATTCCATCGGCGCGGCCCTGTACCTCATCAAAAAGCCCTTTGTGCATGCCGTGTTTCATCTTTTTGTGATAGGCGGCGTGTTTCTCCAGTACCTCTCGATCAGGATGCTGTATTCGTGAGCCGTGTTACCTGAAAACACAGAAAAACGTCCGATACCATATTGAACGGTAGTCGGACGTTTTTTTGATTTCCAGTCAAGATGTTACTTGTTCTTGTCTTGAGCGTCTTTTCCTTTGTTCCATCGAGCAGCCGCGGCTTTTTTCGCACGTTCTTTTCGTGCATTCTTATCTAAGGATGCAGTCGCTTTTTTGAGATTCTTTTTCACGGCTTCAATCTTCTTTTGTGATTTTGATTTCCCTCCAATACGTCCTAGAGTAGCCGCAGCTTCAGATCGATCATTCTTTTGTTTTATATTTGCGTCTTTTTTTACTTCGTTCCAGAGTTCGTCGAGGCGGTCCATGGGGGTGTCGTCGACGGTCTTTCCCTCGGCGGCGAGCCTGGATTCCACCGCGCGGTAACGACGGTCGAACTTGTCGGAGGCTCGGTTGACGACCTCCTCGCAGTTTTCGCCGCGGAAGCGCAGAAAATTGACGACGGCGAACACGAGGTCGGCGGCCTCGTCGTCGATCCTGTCGCGGTCGCCCGATTTGTATGCCTCTTCCAGCTCGGACATCTCCTCGCGGACCTTCGCGAGGATGTCGGCGTCGTTCGTCCAGTCGAATCCGTGCTTGGCGGCCTTCTTCTGGAGCTTTTCGGCGCGGAGGATGGCGGGGAGGTTGCGCGGCACGCCGTCGAGCGCGGACTTGCGGTAGTCGTCGTGCTCGGTCTTCTTGATCTTCTCCCAGTTCACGAGCACCTGCGCGGAGTTGTCCACATGGACGTCGCCGAAGACGTGCGGATGGCGCCGGATCATTTTGTCGGAGATGCCGCGTGCGACGTCCTCCAGCGTGAACGCGCCGCGTTCCTCCGCCATGACGCTGTTCATGACGACCTGCATCAGGAGGTCGCCCAGCTCCTCGCACATTTCCGCGTCGGACTTATGGTCGACGGCGTCGAGGTATTCGGCGGCCTCGCCGACGAGGCATTTCTTGAGGGATTCGTGGGTTTGTTCGCGGTCCCAGGGGCATCCGTCGGGCGCGCGCAGGCGTCGCATGACGTTCACGAGGCGTTCAAGTTCGGACATGTTCATATTTGCATCAATACTCCGCGGCCGGGACGTCCTGCGGAAAAACGGGGCGTTCCAGCCGTCTTTTGTAATAGTTGTAAAGCGAGACCTGGGCGCGTTCGGATTCGTGCCGGAGCGCGCCGGAGGTGTGCGAATAGCTGTTTTCCCCGGTCAGGCGGCGTCCCTTCCTGCGGTCGTGAAGTGAGGTGAACAGGATCATGTCCAGTTCATCGCGCAGGGCGGGGGATTCGACCGGGATCAGGATCTCCACGCGGCGGGAGAGGTTGCGCGGCATGAGGTCGGCGCTGCCGATGAAATACTCCGGCGCGCCGCCGTTCGCGAACCGGTAGATGCGGGAGTGTTCCAGGAAACGGTCCACGATGCTGACTACGCGGATGTTCGCGGCGGCTTCGGGCGGGAGCGAGGCCGGGTTCAGGGCGCAGATGCCGCGGACGACCATGTCGATGCGGACGCCGCGCCTTGCGGCTTTGTAGAGGTGTTCGATGACCTCCGGGTCCTGAAGCGCATTGAGCTTCAGCGTGATGCCGCCTGGCTGCGCGGGTGTGGAAAGCCGGGCCTCGCGGTCGATCATGGAGAGGATGCGTTCGCGCATGTTGTATGGCGCGGCGACGAGCTTGTTCCATGTTGCCGGGGCGGTCAGCCCGGTGATGGCGTGGAAAAGCGCGGAAACGTCGTCCGCCAGCGCGTCGTCGCAGGTGAACAGGCCGATGTCGGTGTACTGCCTCACGGTGGAGCAGTTGTAGTTGCCGGTCGGCAGATGCAGATAACGGCGCACCTCGTTTGCCTCGCGGCGGACGATCAGCAGCATCTTCGCGTGGACCTTGATCTTCGGTACGCCGTACACGACGTGCGCGCCCGCGTCGGCCAGCTCGCGCGACAGCCGGATGTTGTTCTCCTCGTCGAACCGCGCCATGATCTCGAAGAAGACCGTGACCTGTTTCCCCGCCTGCGCCGCGCGGATCAGCGCGTGGACGACCGGCGGGTCCTGCCCCACGCGGTACAGCGTCTGCTTGATCGCGATCACGTCCGGGTCGTCCGCCGCCTCGGAGAGCAGACGGATCACCGGGTCGAACGATTCGTACGGGACATGCAGGAAGAACGGGCCGCCGTCGCGGATGCAGTCGAACATGGACCGGTCGGCGGGACAGTGGACGGAGGGCAGGGGCGGCAGAGGCGGGTCGAGCAGTTCGGGATGCCCGGGGAGCCCGCGGAGCTCCGTGAGGCACGTCAGGTCGACCGGACCGCGGACGGAGAAGTGTTCGTTGGAGTTCACGCCGAGCGTCCGCATGAGGAACGCTCGCGACGTGGCGGACATGGCGGCGGATGTCTCCAGGCGCACGATCGTGCGCTTGCCGCGCTTCCGCAGGATCGCCTGCATTTCGGAGAGCAGGTCGCCGGTGTCCTCGTCCGGGGTCAGGTCGCGGTCGCGCGTGACGCGGAATGCCGCGCATTCGAGGACCGTGCAGCCGGGGAAGAATTCACCGGCTTTCGCCCCGATCAGTTCTTCCAGAGGCAGGAGCAGGATTCCGCCCGGATTGTCTTCCGGTTCGAAACGCAGAAAGCGGCCCGTCCGGGTCGGCGCCTGCATGAAGACGGTGCGGATGCCGTCGGTCCCGGGGCACCGGACACGGATGAGCAGTTCCAGCGCGAGACCGGGCACGAGAGGCGGTTCTTCCGCGTCGGGATCGACGGCGACCGGGGTCAGGACGGAACGGTATTCACGTTCGAAGAGCGCGGACGCCTCCGCGGCGCATTCCTCCGGCAGCTCGTCCCAGCGGACGATGCGGATGCCGTGTGCGGCGAGCGCGGGCCTCAAATCGTGTTCCCAGCTGGCGTACTGGCGCGCCGTCAGGCTGCGGATGCGCCGGAGCAGTTTCCCGCGGAGTTCGAACGGGGAAAAATAATAGCGGCCGCCGAAACGGGCGACCGCATCGGGTGCGTGCCGGGCGAGGCCGGCGATCCGCACCATGAAGAATTCGTCGAGGTTGCTGCTGAAGATGGAGAGGAATTTTGCGCGTTCGAGCAGGGGGACGGCGGAGTCCATGGCTTCCTCCAGGACGCGGGCGTTGAACGAAAGCCACGAGTCGTCCCGGAGGAGGATGGGCGGGTGTCTGTCCTCTGCCGGAGAAGCCATGATCTGTCCTCTGACCGCAGCGGCAGCCGCGGATCAATAACGCTTCTGGGCGCTGCGCGCGAGGACGCGCAGACGGAGCGCGTTCAGCTTGATGAAGCCGGCGGCGTCCTTGTGGTCGTAGACGTCGTCCTTCTCGAACGTGGACAGGTTGTCGTCGTAGAGGCTGAAGGGCGAACGGCGTCCGGTCACATGGCAGGCGCCCTTGAAGAGCTTCACGCGGACTTCGCCGGTGACGAACTTCTGGCTGTCGGTGATGGCGGCCTGGAGCATCTCGCGTTCGGGCGCGTACCAGAAGCCGTTGTAGATGAGGCGCGCGTAGGTCGGGATGAAGCTGTCGCGCAGGAACATGACCTCACGGTCCATGGTGATCTCCTCGAGGCCGCGGTGCGCGGTGTAGAGGATCGTGCCGCCGGGGGTCTCGTACACGCCGCGGGACTTCATGCCCACGAAACGGTTCTCGACGATGTCGACGCGGCCGACCGCGTGCTTGGAGCCGAGCTCGTTCAGCTTGCGCATGATGTTCGCGGGGGAGAGCGCTTCGCCGTTGACTTTCACCGGGACGCCTTTTTCGAACTCGATGATCACGTCTTCCGGCTCGTTCGCGGCCTGGGAAAGCGGCTTCGTCATCACGGAGATGTCCTCCGGGCATTCCTGCCACGGATCCTCCAGGATGCCGCCCTCGAACGAGATGTGCAGAAGGTTGCGGTCCATGGAGTACGGCTTCTTCAGCGTGCTGGAGACCGGGATGTTGTTCTTGTGGGCGTATTCGATCATTTCGGAACGGGAACGGAAGTGCCAGTTCGGGTCGCGCCAGGCGGCGATGATCTTGATGGACGGGTCGATGGCGTTCGCGTTGATCTCGAAACGGACCTGGTCGTTGCCCTTGCCGGTCGCGCCGTGGCAGATCGCGTCGGCGCCCTCGGCCTTGGCGACCTCGACGAGTCGCTTGGCGATGAGCGGACGGGCGATGGACGTGCCGAGGAGGTAGTTGCCTTCGTAGATGGCGTTGGCCTGCATCATCGGGAAGATGAAGTCGCGGGCGAATTCCTCGGTGAGGTCTTCCACATAGCACTTGGTGGCGCCGGTGTTGATGCACTTCTGTTCGACTCCGGAGGTCTCTTCGGCCTGTCCGACGTCGGCACAGTAGCCGATGACTTCGGCGTTGTAGGTTTCCTTGACCCATTTCACGATGACGGAGGTGTCGAGACCTCCGGAATAGGCGACTACGACTTTCATGGGATAAACTCCTCAAGTTATGTTGGTTGATCGGAAAAAAGCTTATCCAATCAATATACTTGTTTCCGCCGTATTTTTCAACCGCATTTTATAAAAAAGGAGGACAAGTCCTCCACGGCGGTTGTGCTCTGCTACGCGAGAGCACAGAGCGCAGCCGGACACTGTATCAGCACAGCTTGCTGTGTGCTTACTTCAGGTGGATGGATGCTTGGGCCGGGAAGAACGGCTTGTCGGCGATCACGAGGAAGTCGGTGCCGGCATCCCGCACGTCGACGTGGAACGTGAAGATCCTGCCGGAAATGGAGGAGGTGATGGCGGAGCCTGGCGTGAGCGGCATCAGGTTCATGTTCACGGATTCGGGCTCAAGATTGTCCGGGAAGACGTATTCGAGCGCCCACGGTCCTTTGCTGTACACGCGGAAATAATGCACGTAGAGGCCGCCGACGGGAATGGACGCCGAACGGGAGAAGAGGTCGACGCCGTTGTGGGAGAGCAGGGAGATGTCCGTGAACGGGAAGATGGTCGTCTTCGGGGAGAGCTGGAACGCGACGTCGCGGAACGTCTTCGGGTTGCCGCCGAGGGAAACGACCGCGGACGCGGCCTTCTTCGCCGGGTCGGAGACCGTGACCTCGGAACGGAACTGCTTGCGGGGGATATCCCAGAAAACGGTGGTGGATGCGGCGAGGTTCGCGGTTTTCGCGGCGGTCTCGACGATGGCGGCGAGCGGGTCGACGACATAGCCGGATTCGGCGTCGAGGACGAGTTCGCGCGGCGTGGATATCTGCAGCGCGAGCGTCGTTTCGGCGGCTTCCTTGAACGCGGCGGGCGCGGCGTCCTTCACGGAATCGGCGAGCGAGACCGCCGTGGCGGCGTCGGCGTCGGAACGCGGCATCTGTTCGAACGTGAGGCCGAGCATCTTCACGTCGCGGGCGGAGACGACCTGGAAACGGCGTCCCATTTCGGCGGCGGATTCTTCCAGCATGGCGAGTTTTTCCTGCAAATCCCTGTTTTCCGACTCAATGCGGGCGATCTCCGCGGCATTGTCCGCGGCCTTTTTCTCCGCCTCGGCGGCTTTCGCGGCGTTTTCCTCGCGTTCCTTCGTCAAAAGCTGTTCTGCGGCGATGCTTTTTTCTTTCAGTTCGTCGATCTGTTTCTGCATGTCCTGCCTGTCGCGGGAAAGGTCGAGTGCGACCAGGAAGAGGATGACCAGAAGTATGACGGAAAGCAGGTGGAACAGATAGTGTTTCATGTTCGGAAGCCTTTCATGGTTGCGGAGAAAGAAGGGACTGGCCGCAGTCGACCGGAAGGGCCGCACCGGTGATCGAGGGCGTTACTGCAAGGAAGACGACAGCGCGGGCGACGTCGAGCGGATCGACGGGGCGTTTGAGAGGGAGCGTGCCGGGGGTAGTCTTCATCCCGGCGGAACCGAGCTCGCGGGGCGCGAAAACCGGGCCGGGCGCGACGGCGTTGACCCGGACATGGGGCGCCAGCTCGCGGGCGAGTTCAAGCGTGTCGCGCCGGAGCGCGGCTTTCGCTGCCGCATACGGCGAGCCCGTGGCGGAATCGGAAAGCGTTGCGGCGTCCAGAATGTTGACTGCGGAAAAGCAGCGACCGTCGGGACGGAGCGCGGCAAAACGGCGGATGAGCGCGCAGGGCGCGAGGTGGTTCACGGTCTCCTGACGCTCGAGTTCGGACTGCGGCGCGTCCCCGCGAATCCACATCGCGGCGTTGTTCACGAGATAATCGACCGGGCCGATGTCTTCCGCCATGCGGCGCACAGCGTCGGGGTCGGAGAGATCGCAGGAAACAATTTCATGTTTGAATGGTGCAGGGCAGGGGGGCAGGGAGGCGGCAAGTTTTTCCGCATCTTCGACCGAGTGGAAACAGTGCACAATGACGGCGGCGCCGCAATCGGCAAATGCGCGTGAGATGACGGCGCCGAGCCTCTGCGCTGCGCCTGTAATCAGGACGCGTCTGCCTCCGAGGTCGGGCATGGTCACAGGGACCTCTTCCATTCCTCGGCCTGCTGCTGCGCGGCGAGTTCGTCGAGCAGTTCGCGGATGCGCCGCTTGACCTGGTCGAAGGAAGCGTCGTTCTTCGCACTGATCGGGATGACCTCGAGGCCGTCCTCGGCGTTCAGGATGAAATCGTCGATCTGATCCTGATCTTCCACGAGGTCGGTCTTGTTTGCCAGCACGATCTTTGCGCGGGAGCTCAGGCCCTCCATGTAGGCCTCCAGCTCGTTCTTGAGAATGCGGACGTCGTCGTTCGGATCGCGCCCGTCCACACCGCCGAGGTCGACGAGGTAGATCAGGAGCTTGGTGCGTTCGATGTGGCGGAGGAAATAGTGTCCGAGTCCGCGGTTGAGGTGCGCGCCGTCGATGAGGCCGGGGATGTCTGCGACCGTGACCTTGCGGAAGTCGGGGTACTCCATGACGCCGATGACCGGATGCAGGGTGGTGAACGGGTAGGCGGCGACTTTCGGATGCGCGTTGGAAATGCGGCTGAGGAGCGTGGATTTTCCGGCGTTCGGATAGCCCACGAGCGCGACGTCGGCGATGAGCTTCAGTTCCAGCCCGAGTTCGAGCGGTTCGGTGACTTCGCCGGGTTCGTGTTCGCGCGGGGCGCGGTTCGACGGCGTGGCGAAACGCGCGTTGCCGCGTCCGCCATGTCCGCCTTTCGCGATGACGACTTCGGCTCCGGCCTCGTCGATGTCGGCCAGGACGTCGCCGGTCTCCTTGTTGCGGATGATGGTGCCGAGCGGGACCTTGATGATGAGGTCCTGTCCGCGGCGTCCGTGCATGTCCTTGCTGCGTCCGTCGCCGCCGTTCTCCGCGGAGAAATGGCGGTTGAAGACGAAATCGGAAAGCGTGAGTTCGCCAGTGGATGCGACGAAGATGACGTCGCCGCCGTCGCCGCCGTCGCCGCCGTTGGGGCCTCCCTTCGGGACGAACGCCTCGCGGCGGAAGCTGCAGCAGCCGTTGCCGCCGTTTCCGGCGTTGACAGTGATTTCAGCGCGATCAACAACCATTTACCGTTACCTCATGGGCGACGCGAGTGAGGCGGAAAACGCCCTCTGCGCCGTTGTTACAAAAATACCCCGGCAGACGACAGTGTACACCGGGGCAGGAGGGAGCAAAAAGAAGAAAAGGGAACCCCGCAGGGATTACGCCTGGGCGGCATCCGCGGGGATGGTTTCCGGGATGGGGATGATTTCCACGGATCTCTGGGCTTTTTTGTTGAATTTGACGTGACCGTCGCAGAGGGCGAAGATCGTGAAATCGCGACCGAGGCCGACGTTCTTGCCCGGATGGATGTGCGTACCGCACTGTCTGACGATGATGCTGCCTGCGGTGACGAACTGCCCGCCGTAGGCTTTGACTCCACGCATTTTCGGTTTGCTGTCGCGACCGTTGCGGCTGCTGGACTGGCCTTTTTTATGTGCCATTTTCGTTCTCCAAATTATATGAGGTTGATATTCAAAATACAAGAAACAGGATATTAATATACCGCTCCCTTTGAAAATGTCAAGCCGGAAACATGATTTTGTTTGGAAAATCATGCCTCTTCGCTCATTTTCCGCAACTGCTTGATGCCGGAAGCGAAGCGGGAGATACATGCCGCAGAATGCCGGATCCGAAGAGAAAGCCTTATTTTCAAAGAGGATTTCACTTGACATCCATATGATAATCAACTATATTATACCGTTTTATTAAACAATAAATTGCAGACAGAAAGGTTTTTCATGAAGATTGACATTGAGAACGGCATAACAAGTACCGGATTGAATACAACCTCCGACACGATCTTTGTCTCCTCCGGCGGGACGGCGATCAACACGACGCTTTCGGGCATCGACAGTGGCACACATGGCTTCATGCTTGTCGAATACGGCGGCTCGGCGAAAAAGGTCGAGGTCGGCTTTTATGGGCAGCTCAATATCAGCTCCGGCGCCACTGTGACTGAGATCAAGGAAAACGGCGGCTGCGTCAATGTGATGCCCGACGCGCACGTCACGTTCGTTTCCAACACGATTTCCGGCGTGATTCCCTACGAAGCCTCGGTCCATTCCGGGACCACGGCATGCGAAACCACGATTTCCAGCGGCGGTCAGATTTATGTCTTCTCCGGCGGCCTTGCAAGCAAGACCGTGGTCGACTCGTCCGGCAGGCTGACCGTCATTTCCGGCGGGACGGCAATCAACACAACGGTTTCCTCCGGCGCCATTCTCACCGTTCGCGAGGCAGGCAATGCGGCCAGCATCACCGTTCTTTCGAGTGGCAGCGTCAGCGTGCAACCCGGCGGTTCCATGCAGAATATCGTCGTCAGCTCGGGAGGCAGCCTTTACGTTTCTTCCGGCGCGACGGCGACCAACGTCACCCTTTCCGGCGGCAGGCTCCTCGTCGCAAAAGGCGGGACCGTTGAAAGCTTCGTAAACAAAAACGGCAAAGTCTATGCGGGTGATGGAGCTGTCGTCATCTCCAAAGGAAAGACGGGCAGCAAGACCAAACTTGAGATATCCTCCGATTGCGACAGCGGCTGGAACAACTATCTGTATTCGAAGAAGAAATCGCCGACGCTGAACACGAGCGTCTACAGCGCGACCGCGCAGAACATCACATCCAAAACAAAGGGCGTCCTGCTGGACAAAAACGGCGAAATCTCCCACGAAGGAAAGAGCAACTATGTCGGATACGGCGACGAAGCGGATTTCACGAAGATCACGCTGACCTGCGGCGCGCGGCTGGCGTTCAATCTGGAGGCAACCGGCGCGGCGAAGTTCACGATCTGGAGCCTGACCGTCACAGGGTATGACAAGAAGGGCAATCCCAAGTGCAAGATGAAGGCGCTTCAGACCGTCACGCTCAAAAAGGGACAGTCTTTTACCGCCAACACCCTGAAAAAGGCTCCTCTGCTCGTCAAGGGCGACTATTATATCTCAGTGCAGGCCGTGAAACCGAAAAAAGGCGGCAGCGCGTATTACAATGTGTCTTTGAACAGCGACGACAGCAAGTTCTACTTCAAGGGCGATGATTTTGACAATGTCGGGTCCGCTTTCGCCGATAGCGGTTATTCCGGGAAGGGTCATCTCGGGACGCTCACCGCAAAAAAGACGAATGTCCTCAGCGACTGGGTCGGGTTCGGGGATGCCGTCGACTACAGGAAATTCACGCTCGCCAGCGCAGCAAAGATGAACCTGACGATCACGGTCGGCGATGCGGCGAAGTTTTCGATTTGCCGGGTCAACGACAAAGGCAAATGGAAGACAGTGAAGTCCGTCAAGCTCAAGAAAAATGGGGAGAAGGACTGTTCCGTTCTGCTGGACGCTGGAGATTATTATTTTTGCGTGAAATCCACCAATGCGAAGAAAGGCGGAGACGCCGATTATACCGTCACGCAGAACAACAGCGTGTTTTTCGACGGAGCGGACCCCGGCGACGACTGGGATAACATGAAAAAGGAAGGGGACGGCAGCAAAGGGAAGTTCGGAAAGGCCGGCAAGATCACCGGCAAGACCAATGCCGTGGTCCAGAATAACTGGGTCGGCTACAGCGATCCCGTCGACTTCTTCCAATTTACGCTTGATTCGAATGCGGAGCTGAGTTTCAACATCCGCGTCTCCGATGTCGCGAAATTCACGGTTTACGAGCTCAAAGAAAAGAAAAAGACACGCAAAGGCGTCACCACGTCCACTTTCTCCCTGAAAAAGCTTCAGACCACGAAACTTGTCGGCTCTGATTCCCTCCAGTCGACTGGAGCGCTTTTGCTGAAGGCGGGAAAGTATTACTTCAGCATGGAATCCACGAATGCCAAGAAGGGAGGAAAAGCTGCATACGACGTCTTCGTCAAGGAGTTCAAAGCCATGCCGAAGAGCGAAAAGGACGCCTGTGCACTTTCCCTGCCGGACGACTGCAACGAGTGGGATCCCGATGCCGGTCCCGACGGGAGCGGCATCGCGACGCCTGAAACGTCGGCGGATGCGGCTGCCGGTCTCGTTTGGTTGTCCGATTCGGTCCTTGCCGGAATGGAGATGTCCGGCCTGGACGGGGACAGCATTTGCGTTTCCCCGATTCCCGTGCCTGTGGCAGACGATCTTTTCAACGGGCTTGCAACGGCCTCCGAAACGATCGCGGCTCCGGCGGGCGGAGCCGATGCATCCTCGCAAAACGACGACCCGCTTGCGAAGACAAAAAATCTGCTTGCCTGACAAACCTTGTTTCCCGTGCGGGCTCCGCAGCTTTGGAAACGTATCATCTTTCGACTGCGGAGAAAAAGAAAACGGCGGACGGTTGAACCGTCCGCCGTATGTTTTTTGCTTTTTCCGGGATCCTTACGGTTCGCGGATGGATTCGTCAAGGGCCTTGACGAAAGGATTGATGATGTAGTTGATGACGGTGCGGTCGCCGACCTTGATCTCGGCGTTGACTGTCATGCCGGGGAGGATCTTCGCGCCTTTCGCCCAGCCGCGGAAGTCGCCGGGGTCGAGTTCGATGCGCGCCTGGTAGGTCGCGCCGCGCGCCATCTTGCTGAGGCGTCCGCCCGCATCGCCGGTCATGGCGTCCTCGGTCATCATGCTTTCCTGTCCGGTGAACGCGTCTTCGGAGATGTAGACGATCTTGCCGTCGCGCGTGCCGCACTGCTGGAAGGGATAGGTGTCAAACTTGACGCGGCAGGTCTGGCCGACGCGGACCCAGCTGATGTCCTTGGCGGGAACGAAGACTTCGACCTCGAACTTCTCGTTCAGCGGGATCAGCGTGATCAGGGATTCCGCCTCGCGGACCGCGGAGCCTTCCTGGAACGGCGCGATCTCGTGGACGACGGCGTCGCACGGGGAACGGAGTTCGGTGTACTCGACCATGCGCGCGGTCTGGACTCTCTGCTGTTCCAGCGAGCTGATGTTGCGGTCGACGTCGACGAGATCCTCGTAGACCTGGCGGTGCCAGTCGCTGATGAAGGAGTCGCGCTCGGCAATGACAGACTTGATGGCCTGTTCGTTCTCGACGATGGAGACCTTCTGCTGGTCAACTGAGATGGCAGTCTCAATGACCTGGACCTGGATGTTCAGGTAGTCGCGGAGACTGACCACGCGGGTCTCCTCGAAGCCTTTCATCATGGATTCGATCTCGTCGAGCTTGCCCTTTCTGGCCTCGAACTTCTCCATGGAAATATGGAGCTGGTCGAGCGTCATCTGGTAGCGCGCCTTGGTCGCCTCATAGGAGAGAAGCCTGCTGTTGTAGGAGTTCTTTCTGGCTTCGAAGGCGTTGTGCTGGAGAATCTCGAACGTGTTCGGATTTTCGGGAAGGGGGAACGGCTTGTCATAACCGTTGATCTCCGCCCGGAGACGGTCGCGGTGCGCCTTGAACGCGGCGAGCTGTTCGGTGATGCGTTCGAGTTCGGCCTTGTTCGTGGTCTGGTCGAACGAGAAGAGCAGTTCGCCCTCCTTCACTTCCTGGCCGGTGCGGACGTGCACTTTCTGGATGGTGGCGCGTTCGAACGGCTTCATGACGATGTTCGGGCGTTCGGTGACGATCTTGCCGGACGCGACGACGACCTTGTCGACGTGCGCATAGCAGGCCCAGACGATGAATCCGATGACCAGGAAGATGATGATATACCAGATGATATGGAGCGGAACCGGAGGCGCGTGGGTCTCCAGCATGATGGCGTCGGGCTGGAAATCCTGCGCGGATTTCATGCTCTTGACGGGCAGGTTGTTCGTATTCTTATTGCTCATCTTCGTTAAACCCCATTTGCTGTTTCCAGAAGTCGGCGTAGATGCCGCCCTGTTCGATCAGTTCCTTGTGCGTGCCCTGTTCGATCAGGTCGCCGTGATCCATGACCACGATCCTGTCGGCGCGGCAGAGAACGGAGAGGCGGTGCGAAATGATGAACACCGTGCGGTTTCTGGCGATCATGTTCAGGTTCTTCCGGACCATGGTCTCGCTTTCCGGGTCGAGCGCGCTGGTGGCCTCGTCGAAAATGAGGAAGCGCGGATTCGGCAGAAGCGCGCGGGCGATGGCGAGGCGCTGGCGCTGGCCGCCGGAGAGGTTGGATGCGTTTTCCTCGAGGAGGGAGTCGTAGCCGCGGCTCATCTTCTGGACGAATTCGTCGGCGCCGGCGAGGCGCGCGGCGTAGATGATCTCCTCCATGGTGGCGTCCTTCTTCGTAAGGGACAGGTTCTCGCGGACGGTGCCGTAGAAGAAGTAGTTGTCCTGAAGCACGATGCCGATGGCGGAACGGAGCGAGGCGCGGTCGATTTCGCGGATGTCGATGCCGTCGTACTTAATGATGCCGGTCTGGAGAGGATAGAGTCCCTGGATGAGCTTGGTGAGCGTGGTCTTGCCGGAACCGGAACGGCCGACGAGGCCGATCGTGGAGCCGGGCGAGATGTGGAGGTTGAAGTCCTTGATGACCATCGGGGTGTCCGGGGAGTACCGGAAGTTCACGTTCTCGATGGAGAGCTCGCCTTGGAGCTGGTGGTGGAGGGAGCCGCCGACCTGCTCCTGCGGGCAGTTCATGACGACGCCGAGCATGCGGACGGAGAGCAGGGTCTGCTGGTATTCGTGGACGAGGCCGACGATGTGGACCAGCGGACCGGTGACGCGTCCGGAGAGCATCTGGAAGGCGATGAGCTTGCCGACGGTGAGGTCGCCGGAGAAGACCGCGAGTGCGCCGATCCAGATGATGGCGATGAACATGAGCTTTTCGATGAGGCCGGAGAGCGTCCTGGCCGTGATGGAGATCTGCGCCACGCGGAAATAACGCGTGATCGCGAACGCCGCCGTATCGTTCCACTTGCGCTGCTGCGTGGGCTCCAGCGCGAGGGACTTCACGGTGCGGATGCCGTGGATGGTCTCCACCAGCATCGCCTGGCGTTTGCCTTCCGCCATGTACAGCTCTTCGAGGCGGTGCTGGAACGGCTTGATGAGGAGCGCGATGACCAGCGCCATAAGGAACGTGAAGAGCAGCACGACGCCGGTCAGGACCGGGCTGTAGAGGAAGAGGAACGGCAGGAAGACTACCAGGGAGAGGAGCTCCAGGGCCGTGTAGAACAGGCTGCCGGACAGGAACGAACGGATGCGTTCGGTCTGCTGCATATGCTTGATGAGCACGCCGGACGAGATGCGTTCGTAGAAGTCGACGGGGAGGCTGAGCAGACGTGCGAACGTCTTCACTGCCAGACGGATGTCGATGCGGTTCGTGGCGTACAGCAGGAAGTATTTTTCGAGGTACTCCAGAACGGCGTTGATGCAGAGCATGATCGTGACGCCGATGCCGATGGTCATAAGCGTCATTTTGCCTTCGTTCACGAGCACCTTGTCGACGACGATCTGGAAGAACAGCGGGACGACCAGGCCGATGGCGCTGATGGCCAGGATGGCGATGGCGACCTGCGCCAGAAGCGTCCTCTGGCGGAAGAATTCCGGGATGAACCAGCGGAGGCCGAACTTCTGGTTTTCGTCGACGATGGAGTAGTGCTTCTTCACGAGGACGACGCGGCCGGAATACTTCTCGTCCCATTCCTCCTTGTTGATGAACGTGACGGAGGGGCGATGGCCGTCGGTTACATAGGGATCCCAGACGGCGGCCTGCTGGACGCGCTTCGGTTCTTCCTCGACGGGTTTTTGCTCCTGGACTTCGGAGGGATCGGGGTCCGCGCCGGGGACGGCTTCGTCGGACTGCTTGATCAGTGCTTCGGTCGTGAGCTTCGGCTGTTCGTCCTTCTCCTCGGGATAGGCGACGCTCACGGGGACTTCGCGCACGCCGCAGAGCACGACGAAACGCCCGTCCTTCTTGATGGCCATGCAGGGGAACGCCGCGCCGATCTTCTCGAGCTTATCCCACTTGACGCGGATTTCCTTCGTCTTGTATTCCAGGTCATCGGCGATCTTGCCGAGGAGACGGATGGACGGCTCGTCCTCGGAGATCGCGTATTCGTGCATCAGGCGTCCGACGTCCGTGTCGTCGCCGTAGTGCTTCACGATGGAGGCGAGGCAGTAGAGGGAGGTCTGTCTGCCGTCGACCGAGCAGCCGCGCATTTCCATGCGGATGAAGACAGCCTTGCCGGACCAGGACTTGAGGAGCTGGTCCTTCTGGAGGAAGAGCATCTTGCCCTGGACCTTGGTCAGCGGATCGAAGACGGCGTAGCGTTCCTGCTGGACGCCGCCCTGAAGGAGTTTGCGGATGCCGAGATAGAGCACCCAGTTTCCGTTGTTGAGCTGGAGGAAGATCGGCGCACCGAAGAAGGAGGCGAGCTCCTCAATGGTGACGTCTCCGCGGCTTTCCGGCGCGAGCCGCAGCTTGGTAGCGAGCTTCAGGCAGAGTTCCAGGGGGTCCTCTACGTTTTCGAGTGCGGACAGGAAGGCGTTGAGGTCGCCCGCCTGCGGCATCATCTTGATGATTTCCTGGAAACACAGCAGAAGGGAGTTTCTGTTGTTTGGGTTTTGACTCATGGGATTTCCATATCTGTGTTATGAATCGTACAAAAAGAAATTGGCTCCGAATTGAACTAATATAGCATCAATCCGCAGGGTTGTCAAGTTTTTTAAATAAAAAGTAAATAGATCGTTCCCGAAAAACGGACTGAAACGGGGAAAACCGCTGCAAATGGGACGGTTTGACACGACTTTGCTGGCAGAAAAAAGCCGCACGACACACCGCAAGCGGTGCTGAAGCAGTGCCTTGCTCTGCAACGGCACACCGCAAGCGGTGCTGAAAAAAAGTGCCCGAGCGAAGCCGGGCACTGCAGCAGTGGAGGCATTGCCTCCTCAGGTGGCTTTTCTGCGGGTCGCGAACTGGTCGGCGGTCACTGCCACGATGATGATGAGGCCGATCACGACGAGCTGGACGTTCGTGGAGATGTCGAGCAGGGTCAGTCCGTTGCGGAGGAAGCTGATGAGCAGCGTGCCGATGACGGTGCCGACCATGGTGCCGCGTCCGCCGGAGGGAGCGCAACCGCCGATGATGCAGGCCGCGATAATGTCGAGCTCCAGCGAAATGCCCGCGGTGGGCTGGGCGGAACTCGCGCGGCTGACGGTGATCATGGAGGCGAGTCCGACGAGCGCGCCGGTAAGGGTGTAGATCCAGACGATCGTCTTGTTCACGTTGATGCCCGCATGGAACGCGGTCTGCACATTGGAGCCGATGGCGTAGGTGTAGCGCCCGAAGCGTGTGTGCTTCAGCAGGAACCACGCGGCGACCATCACGATCACGAGCAGGAGCACGGAGGACGGGATGCCCCCCATCCAATCGCCGATGACATATTTCGGGATGCGGCCGGTGTCGAGCCAGCTGTAATCCTGCACAGCGAAGGGTTTGCCCTTGTTCATGATGTAGGAGATGCCGCGGAAGATGCTCATGGTGCCGAGGGTCACGATGAAGGGGGCGAGTTTGAGGCGGGTGATGAGCGTACCGTTCAGGAAACCGCAGATGGCTCCGAAAAGGATGCTGACGAGCGTGCCGCCGATCATGGCCAGTAGCCCCATGTGGATGTAGCTGCCGGTGGATATCTGGCTCCAGGTCCCTCCGGAGAAGAAGAGCATGGACGCCGCGCCGAACATGCCGCACATGGCGAGCATGGAGCCGACCGAGAGGTCGATGCCGCCGGTGATGATGATGTAGGTCATGCCGGCCGCCATGATGCCGTTGATGGAGGAACGGCAGAGGATGTTGACGAGGTTCTGCGTGGTGAGGAAATTGTCGGGCTCCAGGAACGTGCAGAGCGAGATGATGAAGATGAGCGAGCAGAACGGAAGCAGTTGTTTTGTGAATCTGTTCATGATATGCGATACTCCAGAGGGGTTGATTTCAGCAGACGGCGAAGTGCATGACTTCTTCCTGTGTGGTTTTTGCGGTTTCGAGTTCGGCGGCGATGCGTTTGCGGTGGAATACCAGCAGGCGGTCGCAGATGCCGAAGAGTTCGGGGAGTTCGGAGGAGATCACGAGGACGCCCTTGCCCGCGGCTGCGAGCTCGTTGATGAGCGTGTAGATCTCCTTCTTCGCGCCGACGTCGATGCCCCGCGTGGGCTCGTCGAAGATGATGAAGTCGGGGTTCGCGAGGAGCCAGCGTGCCACGAGGAGCTTCTGCTGGTTGCCGCCGGAGAGAGAACTGGCCTCGTCGTCGGGCGACGCCCATTTGAGCTTCACTTTGCCTCCGTATTCGTCCATGAGGGCGTCTTCCTTTCGGAAGTTCAGGAACCAGTTCATGCCGGTCGCGCCGTAGTTCGGGAGCATGATGTTCTCCTTGCACGGCAGACCCACGCAGAGCCCGCAGCGCTTGCGGTCTTCGGGGAGATAGGCGATGCGTCCGGCGATGGCGTCGGCGGGCGTCTTGATGTGAAGCTCCTTCCCGTTCAGGAAAAGCTGTCCGGCGGTGAGCGGCTGGAGCCCGAAGATCGCGCGGGCGGTCTCGGTCCTGCCTGCTCCGACGAGTCCGGCCATGCCGACGACTTCGCCGCGGCGGACCTGGAACGAGATGTCCTCGATTCCTTCGTCGGAAGCCAGTCCTTTCGCCTCGAAACAGACGTCGCCGATTTCGACGCTGCGGGGCGGATAGAAGTCGGAAAGCTCGCGGCCGACCATTTCGTGGACGATGCGCGGGACGTCGTATTCGGAGAGCGGGCCGGAGGAGACGACCGCGCCGTCGCGCAGGATGCTGATGTCGTCCGCGAGGTCCATGACTTCCTCCAGCCGGTGCGAGATGTAGACGATGGTGAGGCCGCGTTTGCGGAGGTCCTTCACGATGGAGAAGAGCTGTTCCGCCTCCTTTTCTGAGAGCGAGGACGTCGGCTCGTCCATCACGATAATCTTCGCGTTCCGCTCCAGCGCCTTCAGCAGTTCGACGAGCTGGCAGTCGCCGGTCGACAGCGTGCTGATGAGGGCGTCCGGGTCGAGGTCGAAGTTGTTTTCCCTGATGATGGCGAGCGCGCGGTCGTGCATAGCCTTTGAATCCAGGCGGCCGAACTTCACGATCTCGCGCCCGAGGAAGATGTTCTCCGCGACGGTCAGGTCGCCCGCCAGGTCGAGTTCCTGGTAGAGCATGGAGATGCCGTGGTCGAGGGAATCCTTCGGCGAGTTCAGGCGGACGGTCTGTCCGAAGAGCTCGATCGTGCCGGAATCGGGCGGATAGATGCCGGAGAGGACCTTCATGAGGGTGGATTTTCCGGCGCCGTTCTCGCCGCAGAGGGCGTGCACGGTGCCCGGTCGCGCCGTGAAGCTCACGCCGGAGAGGGCGGTCACGGGTCCGAACGTCTTGACGATGTCGTGCATCGCCAGGGAACAGGTTTGTGCGGAAGTGTCAGCCATGGTCAGAGCCCCAGAGCAGCCGGGAAGTCGGCTTTCATTTTTTCGAGGTTGGACTTGTCGACGATCATGCTGGGGATCGGCTTGAGCTTCTCAACGGTCTTTCCGTTCAGCAGATCGACCGCGAGCTTCACGCCGGAGTAGCCGATCTCGTAGGGGTTCTGGACGATCAGCGAGTCGACCTCGCCCTTCTCGATGCCTTCGAGCAGGACCGGGTCGGAGTCGAAGCCGACGAATTTGACCTTGCCCGCGAGGTTCTGGTTCTGGAGCGCCTTGTAAGCGCCCACGGACACCGGCTGGTTGACCGCGAAGACCCCGTCGGCGTCGCTGTGCTTGGTGAGCATGTCGACGGTTTTCTGGCGGGCGTCTTCGACGGTCCCGAGCGTGTACTGCTCCGCGACGAGCTGGATGCCGGGGAACTCGGCGGCGAGGGTGTCCTTGAAGCCCTTCGCGCGGTCTTCGGTGGACGCGGAGTTCTGGATGAAGCACGTGAGGATGACTTTGCCGTGTCCGTTCAGGGCGGCGGCGAGACGGCGCGCCGCGTCGGCTCCGCCCGCGATGTTGTCGGTGGCGGCGAAGGAGTCGATATTCTCGGTCTCGATGCTGGAGTCGATGATGACGACAGGGATGCCGGAGGCTTTCGCCTTTTCGACCGGACGGACGAGCGCCTTGGAGTCGTTCGGGCCGAGCACCAGCGCCTTGATGCCGTGCGTGAGGGCGTCCTCGACGGACTGGATCTGTTTTTCCCGGTCATTTTCCTGTTCGGGGCCGTTCCAGCTGATGCTGTAGCCTTCCTCCTTGCCAGCCTGCTCGGCGCCGGCGCGGACGACTTCCCACCACATGGAGGCGGTGCCTTTCGGAATGACTGCGATGATGTTGCCGGACTGGTTCCTGCCGGAGGTCATGTGCTGAATCTTCTTGATGACGCCAAGCGTAAACAGCACCGCCGAGACGGCGAGGATCAGGATGACCGCGATGTTGTTCTTTTTCATGGGGGTGGAAGCTCCTGTGGTTGTTGTTGCATATTTGTTATTTGTAATGAAAAACAGACGAAAACGGACACGCTCAGCCGCATCCTGCAAAACTATAACCTTCTCTTCATAAAAAATCAAGTAACCTTGCGAAAAAACATAAAAATAACGTAAGATTAACGTGAACGGACTTCCCGGAAAATAAACGTCGCTCCGAAGAACGAACGTTACCGGCGGAAGGAGGGAACGGAGATTTCTTCACGGATTATTTTGAAATATAATTGAAAAGAGAATGAAAACATATATATTATATGTTCACACTTTTTTCAGCAACTTCTTTTCTGGCATATGGCATCCGATCAACAGGTATCCGAAATCCACGCAAAAAAGACAGGCGTCACGGCTTCCGTAAAGCGGTTCGTCAAGCTTGTCCGCGGACGGAAGGGTCAAAACAATACTTACACCAAAGGGCCCATCGCGGGCACGATGCTCCGCACGGCGCTGGTGATGCTGCCCGGCACGCTGACGATCAGCGGCTACAACCTGGTCGACGCGTACTTCGTGGGACGTCTGGACGGCGATGCTCCGATGGCGGCCATTGGCCTGACCGCGCCGCTCGTCATGATCTGCGGATGCTTCTTCCACGGACTTTCCGCGGGCGTGATGACCACGACGGCGCAGTCGCTCGGCGGCAACCGCAGATGGCGCGCGGAACAGCTCGTGAGCACGGGCCTTTTCCTGATCACGCTCGTTTCCCTGACGTTCGCCATTGTCGGCCCGCTCGTCACGCGCGCCGTTTACCGCAGCGTGATGCACGCCTCGCCGGAGGCGACGCGTCTTGCCACGGCCTACATGGACATCTGGTTCTGGGCCTGCGTGTCTTCCGCGCTCGGCATGAGCGGGAACAACCTGCTGGTGACCGCCAACGACTCGAAGATGGCGAGCGCGACGATGGTTCTGGGGCTGGCGTCCAACGCGCTCCTCGACCCGGTGTATATGTTCCAGAAGGAAGTGTGCGGCATCCCGCTCGGGTTCGGGCTGGGTGTCATCGGTGCGGCATGGGCGACCGTGACGGCGCAGGTCATCGGCACGACCCCCGTATTGTGCATCCTCTGGAAAAAGCACCATCTGATCCGGTTCCGCGCCATCCGGTTTGCGAAGCTGGCGAGCCTGTGGAAACGCATCATCTCGTTCGCGATACCTGCCTGCCTCGGTTCGCTGATGCTTCCGATCGGGCAGTTCATCATGACGTGGATCACGTCGCATTTCGGCGACGTGGTGATCGGCGCGATTACGGCGGCGCAGCGCGTCCAGGTGATCGCCTTCTTCTTCCCGATGTCGCTGGGCGTGTCCCTGATGCCGATGATCGGGCAGAACTACGGCGCACGGCTGTACAGCCGCATCAACGCCTGCCGCCGCTTCGCCATGCGTTTTGCTTTCATCTACCTGATGAGCATGTCGGTGCTGTTCTTCCTTTTCGCGCCCTGGATCGCCGAAAAATTCCTGTCGGATCCTGACAAGGTCGAAATGCGTGCCGTGATGACCTTCGCGCTCAGGATCCTTCCGTGGGGGTTCGCGTTCCTGGAGGTCCACCGCTTCTCTGGGTTTTTCTACACCGGATGCGGACGTCCGATGGCCGCCGCGCTGCTCAATGCGATGCGCATTCTCGGTTTCCTGGTGCCGCTTTCCCTGCTGGTCCTGCTGTTCTTCCGCCTGACGGGCAACGAGGACGTGGCTCTGACGCTGCTTCTCTCCACGCAGATGGGATCCGATGTCCTGGCGGGGACTATCGCGATGATCCTGGCGCGGCGCCTCACGCGGCGTTTCCCCGCCGACGGCATGTCCGAAGACCTGCGTCCGCCCCGCAGACTTTTCAAAAAAGCCTGACCGGGCATCGGCGGCGCTGTCCAGTCAGGAAGGCTCCCGTCCGGGGGCAGCGGATCCGGACAAGCCCTTAGCTTTCGCCTCCGTTTTCCCTCGTATGGCGTCTCCGTCTGCGGTTTCCGGCGGATATAAGGGAAAAAGCCCCCGTTTTTTGTAAAAACGATTTGAAAGTCCGGGGATAAGGCAGTAGATTATTGTGATAAAGTTTTTATTTGCGTTTGCGAGGTTTTTTCATGAAACGATTCCGGACTTTTCTGATCATTCTGGCCCTGACGGCCGGCTTTTTCGCGCATGCGGACGATACGGTCCCCGTGCCCGCGCAGAATCCGCAGCAGCCGCTCCCCGAAATCCGGCTGGACGACGATGCCTGCAAGGAAATGATCACGTTCCTGTACGGGCTTTCACTGCTCAGGACGCACTATGTGGACGGGAGCAAGACGGGCTACCGCGACATGTTCCGTTCGGCGCTGCGCGGGGTGATGCAGGATCTCGACCGGTTCAGCAATTTCGAGACGCCGCAGTCCTACGAGGAGACGCAGAAGGATTTCTCCGCCCAGTTCGGCGGCGTCGGCGTCACGCTCTCCACCCGGAACGGGCTGCTTGAGATCCTGAACGTCACGGAGGACGGACCCGCGGACAAGGCGGGGATCAAGGCCGGCGACGTGATCGTGAAGATCGACGGCAAGGACCTGAACAAGCTCAAGCTCTCCGACTGCATCGGCATGCTCCGCGGCGAAGTCGGCACCACGGTCGAGCTCGGCGTGCGGCGCGCGGGCGTGAAGGACGAGCTTTCCATGCACGTGGTCCGCGGTACGGTCGAGGTGCCGAGCGTGGTCGGCGCGCATATCCTGCCGGACAGCGGCGGCATCGGCTATCTCCGCATCCTCCAGTTCTCCAAAGACACGCCGGGCCGCCTCGACGCCGCCCTTTCCAGGCTTTCGGAGGAAGGCATGACGTCGCTGGTCATCGACCTGCGGAACAATCCCGGCGGCATCGTGGACAGCGCGGTCGAGGTGTGCAGCCGGTTCGTGAAGGAAGACCAGACGCTTGTCACGCTCGAATGGCGCGACCCGTCCAAGAACCAGACATACAAGACTGTGAACTGCACGAAATACTACAATCTGCCCCTGATCCTGCTCGTGAACGGCAATTCCGCCAGCGCCGCCGAACTTTCCGCCTCAGCCCTCCGCGACATGAAGCGCGTGGTCGTCCTCGGCGAAAAGACGTTCGGCAAGGGCTCCGCGCAGAACATCATGCCGATCGGCGACCTCGGCGCCCTCCGCATTACCGTGGCACACTACTTCACTCCGTCGCATACGCCCATTCACGGCAAAGGGCTTCTGCCCGACATCACGGTCGAAATCCCCCCGCAGAGGGCGCAGGCGTTTTATAATCAGCTGAACGACTATCCCGGCGTGATCGACCCCGGCCTGGCGGACGGCGTCCGCGACGTTCAGCTGGAACGCGCCGTTGAGATCCTCCGCAGCGCCTCGATCCTGGAGTCCGTGAAGGATTCCGGTTCCCCGTCCGAAAACACTTCCACAACAAGGAAATAAAACCATGAGACTTCGTTGCATCCTTTCCCTTTTCTTCCTTGCCGTTGCGGTTCTGCTCTGCGGCTGCGCGCACAAACTGATCGTCTCCGAGGTGCTTCAGACGCCGGAACAGGCTCCGATCTACACCCGTTACAACCTCTGGTACACCAATCCGAAGAAGATCGACACCCTGAACATGCTCAAAGGCGAGATCCTGCCCTTCGGCACGGAGGTCGTCGTCACCTCGGCTTCCGACCGCGAAATCCGTTTCACCACGGTCAAGGACAAACGCGAGTTCTGTATCAAATTCTCCACCGACTACCGCATGATGTCCGCTGAGGACTATCTGCGCGAGCTGTTCTCCACGGAGAGTGAGTCCGACCTCACGGTCGGCATTCGCGCACTCACGATCGAAAAGCTCAAGGCCGGCATCGTGGAGAAGGGTATGACCCGCCAGGAAGTCGAACTCGCGTTCGGCCCGCCGTGCGCTTTCCGTACGCCGTCCCGTACGCTGGATACATGGTGCTACTGGACGGAATATCTGGTCGGCAAACGCATCATTTTCACCCGGAACGTTGTTTCGGACATCCTTGTCCTTTAATTTTTTTTGAGGTCCATGCCATGAAAAAGACAACCAGCAGAAAAACAGACCGCATCGCGGTCATCGGCGCCGGCAAAATGGCGACCGCGATCACCGTTTCCCTCGTTTCCAAGGGCGTGCCCGCTTCGTCCATTCTCGCTTACGACGTCAGCGCCGCTGCCGCGCAGAAATTCACCGCCGCCACGGGCTGCAAGACGTCCGCGACGCTCGCCGACGCCCTGAAAGACGCCTCGACGGTCCTTCTGGCCGTGAAGCCGCAGGTCGCGCCGGTCGCGCTCAAGGAGGCCGGTTCCGCCCTGCGCGGCAAGCTCCTGATCTCGATCGTCGCCGGCCTGAAGCTCGAGACGCTGGCTTCTCTTGCCGCCACGAACCGCATTGTCCGCGTGATGCCGAACACCCCCGCGCTTGTTCAGCAGGGCATGACCTGTTTCGCCGTTTCGCCGAAAGCCACTGCGGCCGACCGCGAATGCGCCAATGGTATTCTGTCCAGTTTCGGGCTTGTCCGCGAGGTTCCCGAATCCCTGCTCGACGCCGTCACCGGACTGAGTGGAAGCGGCCCCGCGTTCGTGATGGAGTTCATCCTCGGCCTCGCCGAAGGCGGCGTCTACTGCGGCCTTCCGCGCGACCTGGCTGTGGAATCCGCCATCCAGACCGTCCTCGGCACCGCCGAAATGTGCAAACGCGATCCGCAGGCGATCTCCGCGCTTCGCAACGCGGTCATTACGCCGAACGGCACCACGGCGCGCGGGATCCATGTGCTCGACGTTGCAGGTTTCCGCGGCATCGTGGAGAACTGCGTGATCGCAGCGGCGGAACGTTCCGCCGAGCTCGGACGCAAATAACACGGCATCGGATCATACAATCCCTCTTTCAGAGGAGACAAGGAGGCATCAATGATTGTTCTTGGTACCATCAATGAGTTTGTGAACGGCGGCGGCATCATGTCCGTCTACTGGGGATTCGCCATCGGCGGAACCGTGATCTTTGCCATAACGGCCATCGCCGCGCTCTTCGGACTGGGCGGAGGCGAATCCGCCGGGGATATCGACGTGGACATGGACGGCGAGATCGACATCGTTCATCCCGATTCCGGCATTTTCGATTTCAAACTGATCTCCTTCCGTTCCATCCTGGCGTTCATCGCCATGTTCGGCTGGGGTGGCGTTGTCTTCGGCGAATACGGCTGGAAGGGACTCGGCGCCGCGCTCGGATGCGGCCTCGTGACCATGGTCATCACCGCCTACCTCATCATGTCCATCCTGAAGCTCCAGCAGAACGGCACCCGCGCGAACGCTTCCCTCGTCGGGAAGAAAGGAACCGTCTATCTCGCCATTCCAGCGGGCGGACGCGGCAAGGTCGTGCTTGACCTCGGCGATTCCACGCGCGAGATCACTGCGCAGTCGGACGTCGCGCTTGAGAAGGGCGTTCCCGTTGTCACCACCGCGCTCAATGCGGAAATCTTCACCGTGAAGCCGCTTTAAGTGGTTTCCGGCGCAGTTCGGCGAAAGGGTATCGGACGTGAACGAGAACGACGCGTCGGTCGAACCGACCGATTTCTGGTATGTCGACTCGAAATACCATATTCATTGCGAGGAATACATCGAGTACCACAAGGACGCGATGCGGTGGGATCTGGTATCCCGTTACCAGACGCTCAGCGAATCGTTCATCGAAAAGTTTGCCGACAGGGTGGACTGGAAAAACATCTTTCAGTACCAGAACCTGAGCGACGCGTTCCGGGAAAAATGGCGTCATAAACTGGCGGACTGACGCTCCTGCCGGGCGGAGTCTGTCCGCACGCCCGGTTCGCGGCTTTCCCAGAGGAGCGAAAGCCGGGATCGCCAATCCTGTTCGCGAAAACGGATCGTCGGGTCTTTTTTTTGGCTTTTTTCCGGTTTTCCTCTGGCATTTTGCGCCTTTTATGCTAGATTATTTAGATTAGGATGTATTTTCCGCTTGATTCCTTTCTAACTTCGGAGCCGCATGTTATGTTGTCCAATCCTGTTCGATCGGGGATGCTTTTGTGCCTGATGGCGTTTTTGTCCGTCGGGGCATTCCTGACGTATGCCCAGGAGGGTGCGGCGGAGAACGCTCCCGCAGCGGCTGTGGAAGCTGGTTCGACCGGAGGAGAATCTGTCTCCGCGGATGCGGAGGCCGCGGCAGAAGACGAAGCCGCCGCGTCTTTCTCTGAAGCGCGCGCCGACGAGATTCGCGATGCCGAACTGGAAGCGAAGAAGGCGGAGGAAAACGCCTCCCTGCGCGCAAAAAACGACGCCGCGGCGCTGGCCGTCTTCCAGAAAGGCCTGGATCTTGAACGCGAGGGCGATTACCGCAAGGCCGCCAAACGCTATCTTGATGCCGAACTTCTTACCTCGGACAAGACGGTGAAGACGAACGCGCTGTCCAATGCCGCGCGCGCTTTCCGTCAGGCCGAGCTTTACGGAAAGGAATTCGACTGCATAGAACGCCTCATCAAAGAGCATATGGGCCGCATTGATTTCACCGGCGCCGTGAACCGCGAATATGAAATCGCCGATGCCTTCTACAGGGGGCACCGCGATGCCATGTTCGAATGGCTGCCTTTTATCAAGGATTCCGACCGGTTCCTGGAGTGTTCCGAGGCTGCTCTTGAACATGCGCCCTGCGCCGAGTCTGCGGGTGCCGTGCGCCTTCGCCTCGGGAGCATGTATCTTGAGAAGCAGAAACCGGACAAGGCCATCGAGAAGTTCGAGGAAGTGCGGAATCTTCATCCCGGTTCGGATTCCGCCTATTATGCTGAACTCGGCCTCGCGGATGTCTACTGCCAGCTCGCGGAGCGCGGCGACGGCGACGGACACTGGGCGACCCTTGCGATCGAACAGCTCGACCACTTTTCGGAGACCTATCCCAAGGCTCCGGAAATCCAGTGGGTGAAGGAACAGCGTCTGGCAATTGACAAGATCCAGGCGAAACGGCTTTACGATCTTGCCAGGTATTATCACCGTACCGGGCGCGACGACCTGGCCGAACGCAATCTTTCCAAAGTCGTTCAGGATTACGCCGAAACGGAGCATGCCATCCCGTCGGAAAAGTTCCTTGCCGAAATCGACGAGACTTATGAGGCTCCGCCTGATTCCATGCCGCGCAAGGATCCCGCTCACTATGATTTTGCGCGCAACCCCATCCCGCTTGAAGATGCCGATCTCCTGATCGCGCCGGAGAACAGCGACGGAAAATGGCTGCTCCCGATCCGCGACCTCAAAAAGGACATCAAGACGGATTCCCGCGAGACCTACGAAGAAAGGGCCGGTTCCGATGAAGCGTACTGATTCCCGTTTGTTCAGGAAAATGCTTGCCGTCTGCGCCCTCGTTTCCTGCTGTGTATTCTCTGCCTTTTTCTGCGGCTGTTATTATCACATGGGGTCCATGATGCACCCGCAGATCAAGACGATCGCCATCAGCACCATCCGCAACGATACGCGCGAACCTCTCCTTACTGAGCTTGCGCGCACCCAGATCGCCGCCCGTTTCCAGAGTGATAACTCCCTCAAGCTCGTTTCCAAGGAAGAGGCCGATTGCATCCTTTATGTCCGTCTTGTCAGTGTTACCTCTTCGATGCGCCGCTACAAACCCGGCTACGTTGACGACGACTATCGTCCGGCTGAATTCCGTGTCCGTTTGAGCGCGGAGATGGAGGTCGTGATCCCCGGACGCAGCGAACCTCTGATCCCGAAACGCACCGTTTCCGGCGCCGCCAACTACCAGTACAACGTCGATCCGCAGGTCGGCAGGTATTACGGTCTGCGCCAGGCGTGTTATGACCTCGCCGGCGATGTCGTCCAGTATACGACCGAGGCGTGGTGATTCCGCTCCCTCTGGAGGGCAGGGGGGATTCCGAGCAGGTCTCCGGCATGCGTTGTGTCCCGAGTTCATTTTGAGCTTGCAGCAACTCGTGTGCATGCCGTGGATTATACTGTGGTTTTCTGCGTGTGGCGCGTGCTCGTGATTGCGCATGCGCATGAAGCTGTATTCCGCAATTTGCGCGAACGATGTCTGCGAGATGTTTTTTTTGTGTTTTTTCGCGAAACGGGCTTGACAAAGGGGGGATTCGGGTGTATTTTATATGATATCGGTTCTGCAAAGGGCCGGTG
>JBGUKN010000034.1:0-23445 GCA_045114455.1 Victivallales bacterium | reverse complement strand
GACGAGGAACTCGCCGCCACGAAGGCCAACCTCGGCTGGACCGAAGAGCCCTTCACCGTTCCGCAGGCCGTCAAGGACATGCTCGCGGGCCGCGTGAAAGAACTCGCCGCCGAAGCCGCCGCCTGGAACGAAAAGTTCGCCGCGTTCGTGAAGTCCGCCGACCAGGCCCTGATCGACAGCCTTATCAACCGCACCGTTCCTGAAAACATCCTCGACGAACTCCTCGCCGCCGCTCCGGTCGACAAGCCGGTCGCCTCCCGCGCCTCCAGCGGCACCATTCTCCAGAAGGCCTCCGCGCTCGTTCCGGCTCTCGTCGGCGGCGCTGCCGACCTGGCTCCGTCCACCAAGACCGCGGTCAAGGGCGCGGGCGACTTCAGCGTCGAAGACCGCGCGGGCCGCAACCTGCACTTCGGCATCCGCGAGCTCGAAATGGGCATGGCGGGCAACGGCATGGCTCTGTTCGGCACGGCCATCCCGTACACCTCCACGTTCGCGGTGTTCTCCGACTACATGAAGCCGGCGATCCGCCTGGCCGCGATCCAGAAGCTCCACGAACTCTATATCTTCACGCACGATTCCTTCTACGTCGGCGAAGACGGCCCCACGCACGAGCCGATCGAACAGCTCGCGATGCTCCGCAGCATCCCCGACATGACCGTGTTCCGTCCCGCCGAAGCGCACGAAGTCGCGCACTGCTGGGCCGCCGCCCTGAAGAAGCAGGGCCCCGTCGCCATGATGATGACCCGTCAGGATCTCCGTCCGTTCGACGCCGCCCTCGCTGCGAAGATCGACGTGACCCGCGGCGCCTACATCCTCTCCGAGGACGCAGGCTTCGAGGCCGTGATCCTCGCCTCCGGCAGCGAAGTCAACCTGGCGCTCGATGCCGCCGCGATCCTCCGCTCCGAAGGCCGCAAGGTCCGCATCGTGTCCGTCCCGTCCCTCGAGACCTTCCTCCGTCAGGACGCCGCCTTCCGCGAAAGCATCCTGCCGAACGCCTGCCGCAAGCGCATCTCCATCGAAGCCGGCACGACCCCGATGTGGTACGCCCTGGTCGGCCTCGACGGCCTCGCGATCGGCCTGGATCACTTCGGCGCGTCCGCTCCGTACAAGAAACTGGCGCAGGAATTCGGCTTCACGCCGGAAGCCGTCGCCGACAAGGTCCGCGCCTATCTTCAGGCGTAAGCCGCACGCGGTCTCCGCGTAAAAGTTTGAACCGTTCCCGCGGTTCTTCCGTGCGCGAGCGTCAGCCTCGCACGGGTTCGTCGCTGCTTGCGGCGGGCCGCGGGATAGCGATCGGATGATCCGGTCCGGGCAGAAAGGCCGCCCGGACGGGATTTTCCGTCTCCGGGGAGCCTGTATTCCCCTGAAACAAGATATGTCCGCACCGGGTGTTTCCGCCCGGAATCATGAGAACCCAGGAGTCCGCCGGTGGCGACGTTCAAGAAAAAGGTCAATGTTTCGAGGATCGTCCTCTTTGCGGCGATTCCCGTGGTCCTTGCCGCCCTCGTGCTGACCGGATTCTTCTCGTTCCGCCGCCCGCTGGCGCGTTTCTCCATGGATTTTTACTATCCGTTCTATCAGGCGGCGAAAAAGGTTGAGCTTTCCGGTGCGCGCCAGGCGCTCGCGATGCAGCCGCGCCAGAAACTCGCCGCCGCGGTCGAACAGCTCCAGCGCCAGAACGCGATGCTGGCGGCGCAGGTGCAGCGGCTCCGCGAAATGGAGGCCGACAACGAACGGCTCCGCCAGGAACTCCGCATGCCCCGCTGGTCCGGCTATCACGAGGTCTACGCCGAAGTGATTCTCCGCGACCCGGCGACATGGAGCGAACAGTTCGTGATCTCCAAGGGGCTGAACGACGGCATCGAGACCGGCGACCTGGTTCTGACGTTCGATTTCGCGCCCCGCGGCGGCACCCCCCAATGCGTCCTGGCCGGACGCGTGGTGGAAACGTCCGCGCTCACGTCGGTCGTGGCGACAGTCATCAATCCCGCCTGCCGCCTGAGCGTGTCCCTGGCGGAATCCGATGCGAACGGCACGCTGACGGGCAACGGCGCGTCCTCCATGACCGCACTGGTATCGCGCCTGCCGCTGAAGAGCAAGTACGGGATCGGCGAAATGGTCCTGACGAGCGGATTTTCCGAGCGGACCCCGCGCGGCATCTGCGTCGGATACCTGACCGATGCCCCGGTCGGCGCAAACCGCGCGGCAGTGGTGCACGACGGCGGTCTGTACGCCGAGGCGTGGATGAGGCCCGCGGTTTCGCTGGATGCGATCCGTTTTGTCGTTGTTCTGACCGGAAAATGACGGCGTGGAGGGGACCATGTACGCTTTCTTTTACTTCGCATCCTGCTCCATCCTGCTTCTGGTCGCGGAAACGCTTCTGCGGTCGGCCGGGCTGACGGTTCCGCTGCTCGGCTTCTTCTTTCCGGCGGCGGCGTTTATCATCTCGCCCCGGATGGCGTTCGGTTTCGCGCTGGTGTCCGGGATTTCGATGGATTTCGTGCTGGGATATGCCGCGCCGTGGGACGGCCTTCTGCTTCCGCTCCTGACGCTTCCCGCTCTCTTCCTGCATGGAAAGCGCCCCGCTTCCGACGTGCTTGAATTCCTGACCGGCGCGATGATCCCGCCTGTTCTGGTTCTTCCATATGTCTGGACTGCGCTCACGACGCCGGAGGCGTTCGCCTCGCTGATGATGTCGTGTCTGCTCGGCGCGTTCCTTTTCCCGCTTATGATCGCCCTGATCTCGCGTTCCGCCGTCCGCCTGAAGATCGGCGTTGCGGTCGGGGAAAACGGAGGCATGTGATGCCGGACGACGACAATCCGCGTTTTGTGATCGACTCGTTCGTGATCCGCGTCGGCCTGCTGGCGCTGGTCGCGTTCCTGCTATTTTCCGTGCTGGTGATCCGCCTCTGGAACATGCAGGTGATCCGTGCGTCCGAATACGAGTACAAGGACCGCAAGCAGAGCGCGCGCCGCATCAGGATCCCCGCCATGCGCGGCGAGATCTTCGGACGCGACGGCACCGCGATCGTCCGGAACCGTCCATCGTTCAACGTCCTGTTCCACCCCGGCGAAATGACCACGGAGCGTTCGCGCGACCAGGCGAAATACATCATGGACAAGGCCGACCAGGTCGCCGCCGTGCTCGGACGCTACAATCCCCTTACGCTCGAAAACGTCCGCCGCCACCTCAATTACCGTCCCGGTCTTCCGCTCACCGCGTTCAAGGACCTCTCCGACGAGGAACGCGGCCGCCTGGACGAGCTTTTTCCGCCGATCCGCGGCCTGGAAGTGACCGCCGAGCCGATGCGCGAATACCCGTTCGGCAGCCTCGCCGCCCAGCTGATCGGATATGTCGGCAACGAGGACCCGGGCGCAGCGGACGACCGCCGTGAGTATTTTTACTATCTTCCGAGCCTGGAGGGGCGTTCCGGGCTGGAATTCCAGTACAACGACAAGCTTTCCGGCAAGGCCGGCAGCCAGTTCGTGATGGTGAACAGCAACGGATTCGTGCATGAGCAGCTGGAGGAACCGACGCCCCCCGAAAACGGCTATGACCTGCGCCTGACGCTGGACATCGACGGCCAGCTTGCCGCCGAACGCGCCCTGAGGGGACACCTTGGAGCGATTGTTGTCGTGAGCGCCAATTCCGGCGCGGTTCGCGTTATGGCTTCCTCGCCGACCTTCCCGCCCGCCGATTTCGTTCCCTCGATCTCCCGCACGCGGTTCCGGGAGCTGAACGAAGACCCCGGCAAACCTTTCCTGAACCGCGCTGTGCAGGGATCCTACATGCCCGGCTCCATCATCAAGCCGCTTACCGCGCTCGCCGGACTCGAAAACGGCATCCCCGACACGAAGACATACGACTGCGAAGGCGTCGCACTGCACGGATACAAAGGAAGCATCCGCTGCACCGGCATTCACCACAACCTTGATATGCGCCGCGCGATCATGAAGTCCTGCAACGTGTATTTTGTGGAACTTGGCGTCGAGACCGGAATCGACGCCCTCAGCCGCATGTTCGCGTCCGCAGGCATCGGGACCAAAACCGGGATCGAGATAGCCGAACGCGCCGGATATCTGCCGAAGGACGGCCCGTCCTGGAACGAGAACGAGACCGCGTACGTCAGCATCGGGCAGGGTAAGGTCGAAGTCACGCCTCTTCAGGCCGCCGTGTTCTACGGCGCCATTGCCAACGGCGGGACCATGTACAAGCCGTACCTGATCGACCACATCTATGACCATGACCGCCTTTCCGGCGCACGCCTGAGTGTGTTCGATGCCGTTCCCCTCAAGACGGGCAAGCTCGCGGCCTCGGCGAAATCTCTGGACGTGGTCCGCGATGGCATGTATCTGGTCGTGCATGATTCCGGCGGGTCCGGACGGCGTGGCTACATCAAATCCGCCGAGATTTACGCGAAGACGGGCACGGCAGACGTCGGGCAGGGCGCGAAAGCCACGAAGAATACCTGGTTCAGCGGTTTCGTGAAGCATCCGCGCACGGGCGAGCTCCTGAGCTTCGCAGCGGTGATCGAGCACGGCGAAGCCGGCGGCAGCACCACAGCGCCGATCGTGGCCGATATGTTCACGGAATGGTTTTCCCGCGATTGAACTTGTTTTTCACGGGTCCGGGGTGTATATTATTAGATAACATTTCAATCCCGACTGGAGGTGTCGACTATGCTGCCGTTCATTGACCTGAAGTACCAATACAGCCTGATTCGCGATGAGATCCATGCCGGCATCGACCGCGTACTGGAGAGCGGACACTATATCCTCGGCGCCGAGATCGCCGAGCTGGAAGGCAAGCTCGCCGAGTATGCCGGAGTCAAGCACGCGCTGGCCTGTTCGAGCGGCACGGACGCCCTGCTCATGGCGCTGATGGCGCTCGACATCGGCCCGGGCGACGCCGTCTTCACCACCCCGTTCACGTTCTTCGCCACGGTCGAGACGATCGCGCTTGTCGGCGCGACCCCGGTGTTCGCCGACATCGACGAGGGGACGTACAACATCGACCCTGCGAAGCTCGAAGCGGCGGTCCTGAAGGTCGAACGCGAGGGCAAGCTCAAACCGAAGGCGGTCATCCCCGTCGACCTCTTCGGCCTCACCGCCGACTACAAGGCCATCAAGCCGCTTGCCGAGGCGCACGGCCTTGCCATCATCGAAGACGCCTGCCAGGCGTTCGGCGCGGTCGACCCGGGCGGAAAACGCGCGCCCGCGCTCGGCACGATCGGCTGCACGAGTTTCTTCCCCGCCAAGCCGCTCGGCTGCTACGGCGACGGCGGCGCGGTCTTCACGGACGACGACGACCTGTACAACAAGTTGTACTCCATTCTCGTCCATGGCCGCAGCGCGGAGGACCGCTACAACAACGTCCGCCTGGGGCTGAACGCCCGCTGCGACACGATCCAGGCCGCCGTCCTGCTCGCCAAGCTCAAGCTCTTCCCCGGCGAAGTCGAAATGCGCCAGGTCGTGGCGGACCGCTACCGCGCCGGTCTGAAGGACGTCGTTTCCGTCCAGACGATCCCGGAAGGCTGCGTCTCCGTCTACGCGCAGTTCTGTCCGCGTTCGCCGAAGTTCGCCGAGATCCAGGCCGCGCTGAAGGCCGCCGACGTTCCGACCGCGCGCTACTACCCGATCCCGATGCATCTGCTCGGCGCGACCGAATATCTCGGCTACAGGAAGGGCGACATGCCCGTCGCCGAGGCCTGCGCCGCCGACATCTTCGCCCTGCCGATGCACCCCTACCTCAAGGCGGAGGACATCGACCGCATCTGCGGCGTCATCGCCGACACGGTGAAGAAGTAAGCACGGAACGCGCTTCATTTTTTGCGTGAACATGCCGCATCGGCAGGGGCTCTCGTGCTCAAGCGAAGCTGAGAGCACACCCGCAGTGCAGGACTTGCCCTGCGGTCGGTGCGGTTTTTCTTTGTTTCGCGCCGGAACGTTTTTAACGTGAAAATAACGTTCAAAACGCGTTTTATTCTGTTGAAAAACCGTCTTTTTGTGCTATGTTTACAGTGTTTATGGAAACCCGCTTTCATCTTTTAACTTAACCCATACAGGAAACCAGACCATGAAGTTCTCTCTCTCCATGAAAACGGCGCTCTCCTGCGCCGCGGTCTTTCTCGCCGCCGGACTCTGCTCCGCCGCCGACCCGTTTCTGACCTCGCCGGACGCCGACAAGACCATCCGCGTCTATCTCGACGAAGGCAACGTGCTCCGCGTGGAGCGTAACGACGCCGAAGTCTTCAAGGTCCGTCTCGGACTGAAGTCCGACAAGGCCGAATACGATTTTTCCAAGCTCAAACTTCAGGGACAGGTCCCCTCCGGCAAAAGCGTTGTGCTCGTGTCCGAGAAGTACACGTCCGTCAACGGCAAGCGGTCTGAGCGCAGCTTCAAAATGAACGAAAAGACGCTCGTTTTCAACGGGGAAGCCGGGCAGATCGGCGTCGTGGTCCGCGCGGGCGACAATTCCTTCGCGTTCCGCTATTCGCTCGGCGGATCCGGCCCGGTCGAATTCCAGGGCGAATCCACCGTGTTCACGTTCCCGCTTACCGACGGTTTCCGCATGCAGCGCCGCGTGACCAGCTACGAAGACCGCTATAACGCGTACACCGCCGATACCCTGAAGCCCCAGCAGCAGGGCGGCCCCGGACAGGGCGGCCCCGGCGGCTTCGGCGGAGGTCCCGGCCGAGGCGGCCGCGGCGGTGGCGGCGGCCGGATCCGGAACTGGAACTATCCGCTGCTCTTCAACTCCGCCGACAAATCCACCTGGGGACTCCTCTCCGAGACGTGGTTCGACGGCACCTACTGCGGCACCTATCTGCAGTCCGAAGTCACCGACGCCGGCGTGAACTTCACCACGCATTATCCCGACCCGGGCGAAGGCGCGAACCAGGGCGCGGTCAACCCGACGACCACGCTCCCCTGGAAATCCCCGTGGCGCTGCGTCGTGATCGGCACGCTCGCCGACGTCGTGGAATCCACGCTCGTCGACGATCTCGCGCCCGAGTGCGCGGTGGACGACGTCTCCTGGATCACGCCCGGCGTGGCGTCCTGGGTCTACTGGGCCTACAACCACGGCAGCAAGGATTACCAGATCGTCAAGGACTACATCCTCCTCGCCTCCGAAATGAAATGGCCGAACGTCCTGATTGACTGGGAATGGGACGTGATGGGCAACGGCGGCAACATCGACGACGCCCTCGCGCTCGCCAAGGAGAAGAACGTCGGCGTCTGGCTGTGGTACAACTCCGGCGGAAAGCACAACTACGTCGGCGGCGGCCCGCGCGACCGCTTCAACACCCATGAGACGCGCGAAAAGGAATTCGCCTGGCTGAACAGCAAGAACGTCAAGGGCGTGAAGATCGACTTCTTCGAGAGCGACAAGCAGAGCATGATGCAGTACTACGTCGACATCCTGAAGGATGCCGCTCCGCACAAGATCATGGTCAACTTCCACGGCGCCACCCTCCCGCGCGGCTGGTCCCGTACGTACCCCAACCTCATGTCCATGGAGGGCGTCTGGGGCGCGGAACAGTATAACAACCACCCCATGATGACCGACCCCGCCGCCGAGCACAACACCACGCTGCCCTTCACGCGCAACGCTGTTGGCCCGATGGACTACACCCCCACCGCGTTTACCAACTCCCAGCACGCGCACCGCACCAGCCACGCGCATGAACTTGCGCTGCCGGTCATCTTCGAGTCCGCCTGCCAGCACATGGCCGACCGCCCGTCCGCGTTCCGCGCGCTCCCCGAGAAGGTGAAGGACTTCATCGCCGGGCTCCCGACCACCTGGGACGACACGAAGTACCTCGGCGGCGAACCGGGCGACTTCGTGATCCTCGGCCGCCGCAAAGGCGATACCTGGTACGTCGGCGGCATCAACGGCAAGACCGAATCGCGCGAAGTCAAGTTCACCGTCCCCGGCAAGTCCGGCGAGACCTTCTCCTACCGCAAGATCGCGGACGGAAAGGACGCCGATGAACAGTTCTTCTACGAAGGCAAGGTCGACCCCGGCGACGCCCGCGCATGGGACATCTCCGAAGGCACGGCAAAGGCCGGCGACGAGATCACCGTGAAGATGCTCGGCCGCGGCGGCTTCTCCTTCCGCTTCACCAAAAAATGAGCTCAAAAAAAGCTGAATCCGCTTCGCCAAAACAAAACTGAACACAAAAACGTCCGCTTCCCCTGAAATCTCAGTCGGAAGCGGACTTTTTTGCCACTGCTAAATAAAAGCACTTTGCCGTTCGCGCCCGCGGTCAAGCAATATTGTGCGAGCGTAAGCTCACCTTCCGAGGAGCGAAGCGACCCCCGAAGGGACATCCCTCTAGAAATCGTTTATTGTGGAGACTTTATCCTTTCGTTTAAGAGGACAGGAAGATCTCGTTGTAAATCATCCCATCCCAAAGCGGAAGGATTCAAGAAATTACTTTCCAGCTGATACGTTTGTTTCAGTATCAAAAAAAAGATAGCAAACTCAACAAGAAGAATCAAATTAAATCGATAACCCCAGGAAAAAGGCTGTCTTTTTTTTGCATGGGCATCTTCTTTCCTGATTGAAATAAAATCCTTTATGATCCATTCAATTTGCTCTTCTGTTATAAAAGGAAATAAACCAGCAAGGCAATGTAGGAAAATATCATGTAGTCTAGAAGCAAAGGTAATATTATCTCCATGCTTTGTTCCCATTGGTTTAAAATCCGGAAAAAATGATTCATGTATTCCTTCTAGATTATATATCAATGTAGGTAAGGAGTGATTTGTAAATGAAGAAAGATTCCTTATCATCTTCCAATCACTCAAAATATAGTCAAATGAATCAAAATGTTGTAGAAATGAAGCAAAGAAAGAATTTAGCTGATCCTTAATCAAAGAATAAGGAAGAGTCATCCGACTAGGATGTAAGAATTCAAACCATTCTTGCTCTTGTTTTACATTGGGAAACACAAGTGTTTCATTAACATCAGGAAATGTTTTCCTATTTGTGGGGGATATACAATCCGATGGATAATCGAGTCTTTTCAAAACAGCACCACACATATTATATGAATATGCCCTTCTTCCGATTACCAAAGCAAAGAAATAATCCACAACACGCATATAAAAAGATAAACTGTTTTTTTCTCCCCAAAATGGAATTCCTTCTTCTGTTTTTGCCTTTATCAAGATGTTAGGAGAATACTTCATCTTAACTTCATCAAAAGGAGAAGTCGCCTCATTCATAAGGAACTGCAATAAAATACTCACATTTTCATCAGAATAAAGTTTTATGGGTTCTTTCTTTTTAAAAAGGAATCCTTTTTCCTTCTCTGAAGGAGAAAACGATTGGAAGGGAAAATACCCAAGCCATCCTGCTAAATTGGAGCATTGAAAGGAAAGACGCTGAAACTTAACCTCGTCTCTTGAGAAAAAGAAAGAATCACCTATTAGAAGATCTAAATATGAAAGAACCGTGTATGTCGATAAATCATTATTGCTATTTTTGTTGTTTTTGTCGACTGAAGAACTAAAGAGTGTTACTTTCTTTCCATTTGTTGTTTCTCCATTGATGCATGCAATTCTTACACTGACATCTATAGCAACTCCATAAAGTGCAAGGACACATTTCCCTTCAAATGGTTTGTATTCCAAAACACCTAGATACTTTTTTTCAGGTGCATCTGGGAAAAACCACAACCCAGTTAGTTCAAGATTTGCCGGAATATCCATTTTGGTTTTTTAGAAAAAGATTGTTTCCCTTAAAGGATTAATTGCTTACTGTGCGCCTTTTTTCAGGTTGCAGTCGCGGCAGAGCATCTGGCAGTTGTCCGGAACGGTTTTTCCTCCTTTGCTCCACGGCGTGATATGGTCGGCGTGCATGACTTCGAAGTCAAACGTCTTGCCGCAATAAACACACTTGTGTCCCTGTCTCTCATAGGCCGCCAGAGCGTCGCGGTGATCGAACGCCCGGATGGAAAGCTTTTTCTCCTCGCCGGTCAGCAAATATTCATAAATCCCCGATTTTTTTGTTACATCCTCGTCGCCCATCAGACGCTGGATTTCAAGCTCAAGCTTTTTCGGGTCAAGGTCAGTGCGGTTTCCGTGCTGATTGAAGAACAATCCCCACGGCAGCCCCTTCATTTCCGGACGTTTCTTCGGGAAGATTGCCTGAACCCATTCAATGACGGAACGGAAATAATTCCAAAGCTGGACGGCGGACGGGTCATTCTGATGTTCCGCCATATATGCCTCTATGGTCTTACCCTCGGCGGAAGCAGCCCAGAGGATAGCCGTTTCAAGGTATTCCTGACGGATTGACGAGCCTTTCAGATAATCGCCTGCGAGCGTACTGGCCGGACATCCCGTCTTTGAAAAATAACGTTTTGCGCTTGCTGTCCAGGACCCGGCGTAAACTGCATTCCGTATTTCCTGTTTTGTCAGCTCTTCCCCGGCGATGTTGATGATATTGAACCATTCCAGTTTTTCGCTGTCGGTCCCATCACAGACATAGACGAACAGGGGATAGTTCGATATCTGGTCCTGTTGGTCTTTCGGCAGATTGTAGAAATACTTGTCGTCCACGGAGAAGGAACCATCCAGATATTCGCAGAGGGAAATCGTGCGTTGCTGACCGTCAAGCACTTCGAACCCGTCAGTGCCGTCGTCTTTTTTGACCTTGCACCAGTAGATGACGTTCAGCGGCAGGCCTTTCATGACCGTGCGGATGACCTCGTCGCGCTGCGCATCCTTATAGACGAACTCACGCTGATACTTCGGGCGGATGTCAAGGCGTCCGCCATAGCTGCCCACGCCTTCCTCGGCATCGTTGAAATACCCCTCGTAGACCTCGCCGACAGTTACTTTCAGTTCTTTTATCTCCATGAATCAACCCTCCTTCGGTGCTTCGGGGTGTTTGTTGCGAATAAAGAATCTTTGAAATGGGCACTTAGTTTTTCCTTCCTTGTCGATATAGGAAACATCCGTTCTTCCTCGATAATTCGGTGTAACTCCAATAGAAGCCCCCAACTCACCTGTACTGGTGCCAATCAATTCAAATTGATCTGGATTATACTTGTCCATGAAAGTGATAGGAACCCCCATTATTCCTGCATAGTCACAGGGTATATCTGACGTTTGAGCGACATCTATTGCATCATAATTGAGATATTTGGGGTACTCGGAAGGATCATACCGTTTTACAAGAACCATTTCTTCGTGCCGTTGTTTTATATCAAGGTTAGTAAACCAGCGAACCCCCTTCACTCGAATGAATTTGCGCCCTGTCGCTTCATCTATGCCACAGTTTGTTGCATCAAGCGGATAGTCTTTTGGAACGAAAAAAGCCCTGTCACCCGAATGAATGCTTGCGCCAAGCCATATCTGGTTGGAAATAACGTACGGGAAGATTTCCTTATATTTCAGAGCATTTACATTCCCGATAATGATAAACTTCTTCTGATGTTCCATAAGAACAGCAACATACTCGCGGAATAAACTGAACGGAGGATTTGTTACCACAATATCTGCTTCATCCAGCAGAGCAAGACACTCCGGCGAACGGAAATCTCCATCCCCTTTCAATTCCGTAAGTTCATTTTCGCCGGACTTGAACAATTCGGCAACATCAAGCATATCGACACTGCCGTCTCCGGTTCTATCATAGACGATCGTTACAACCGCCTTATACGGTTTGTTCTCGTTTTCCGGTGTTTTCTCAATAATGTCAAAAAGGCTCAACTGTTGATTCGCGATAGGGGAACCGGTGTAACAAGTGGCAATCAGTTTTTTCAATCCAAGTCGATTGAAGTTGAGGACGAAATACTTGAAAAAGTTACTTTCGAACGGGTCATCGCAATTGCAGAGAATGGTCTTTCCTCTGAAATGCTCCCTGTAATGCCGAAGTTCCTTTTCGATATCGGTCAGCTGAGTATAGAATTCGTCCTGCTTCGCCTTGTTCGCGGCATTAAGCCCCGTATTCTTGTTAGCCATGATTCCCTATCTCCTTCGCCGACACAATTTCGGAATACAAATCAGGGAGTTCCCCTGTCATGCCATAACATACACCCTTTTCGTATGATTTGCAAGTATAAATTCTGTTAAATTAATGGATTGGCAATTCAGGACGAAAAAAAGGGAAGGACGCGTTCACGTCCCCGCTTCGCTGGGGGCGCGCTTGCGCGCGCCTCGGTGGCCTCGCTTGCGCTCGACATTTTTTTTTCCGCGAGACGCGAAGGGCGGAAATCAGTTGGCTGGGAAGAAACAATATTGAAACTATATTCAATAAAGTTTAGTTTTTTGTGGAAAATCTTGCGTACAAAAAGTTGGCGAAAGGGGAGGAATCAGAGCTTCTGTGCGGCGGCCTTAAGTTCGGCGAGGCGGAAAAACTCTTGAGCAGGAATCAGAGCTTTTCCGCGGCGGCCTTGAGCTCGGCGAGGCGGGCTGCGTCCTTCGCGAGGTCGCCGGGAGCGGCGGCGCAGATGGATTCGTCGAGGACGACTTCCCAGCCGAGGAAGTCCGCGATGCAGTGGAACTGGTCGGAAATGAGCTTGTACTCGGGATTCGTGAGGGAATCCGCGCCGCACGCCACGATGCCGATCTTCTTCTTCGTCCGCAGGGTGGGCTTTGTCCCGTCGGAGGCGTCGTCGCGGGAATAGAACTTGTCGACGACGTCCTTCAGCTGTGCGGAGATGCCCCACCAGTAGACGGGCGACCCGAAGATGATGAGGTCGGCGTCGGTGACCTTATTGATGATGCCGACGGTGTCGTCCGGCTGGATGCAGTTTCCGCCGTTGCGCTTGCAGGCGTCGCAGTTGCGGCAGGGGCGGAACGAGAAGTCGTAGACGTTCAGGGATTCGACCGAATGGCGTGCCTTCAGGCCGTCTTCGATGGCGCGCAGGGCGTGGGAGGTGTTGCCGTTCTTGCGGGGGCTTCCGTTCAGGATCAGGACGTTCATGAGGATACTCCGTTCTATGGGATGCAGTGAAATTGGGATCGCGAAAAAGCTGTTTTCCCGCGCGCCGACGGTTGAAGAAGCGTGCCGGGCGGGGCGGGGATCAGAGCCTGCCGTCGGCGTCAGCGCTTTTTGCCGTCGCCGTCCTCGGTTTTCGGTTTCTTCTTGCCCTGGATCAGGGAGGCCGGGTCGCTGTCGATATACTGGATGAGCTCGATGATGGCGTCGAGGCCGCTGTCCACGTTGAAGAGTGTTTCGTCGAGCGTCTTGCTGGTGCGGATGGCGGTGGCGAGGAAGGAGCGGAAGTTTTCGGCGATCTTTCCGAATTCGATGGACTTGATCTCCACCTCGACGGACTTCGTGAGGGATTCGACCGCGGCCACGGCGTCCTTGACGTTAACAGTGATGGTGTCGATCTTTTCGCGGATGTCGGTGTTGGTGAGTTTTTCGAGATTGTCGATGCTCTTGCGCGCCGAGGTGACCATGGCGTTTACGTTGTCGAGCGTCTCGTCGAATTTCGGGGAGTTGATGCGTTCGTTGACGGAGTCGAGCGTGGCGTTTGCGCGGTCGCTGATGCCCTTGTAGTCGATGCTGTCGAGCTTGGTGAGGATGGAGGTGACGCTGCCGCGGAGGTCGCTGATGAGGGAGGGCTGGCTGGGGACGTAGGTGTATTCGAGACCGAATTCGTCGACGTCGTATTTCGACTGCACGGGCTCCTTTTCCATCTGAAGCTCGATGTACTTGCCGCCGGTGATGCCTTCAAGCTCCATGCGGCAGGTGAGGCCTTTCTTCACGGCGTTTTCGATGTTCTCGTTGAACCCGTCGATCGAGATCGTGACCGGGGGATGGCCGGGCTGCTGGACCTTGAACTTGGTGATGTTGATCTCCATGTCGATGCGGATGACGTTGTCGATGGGGTAGATCATGATCTCGCAGACGGTGCCGATGGGCACGCCCTGATACTTCACGGAGGAACCGACGGAAAGCCCCTGGACGGATTCGGAGACGAGCGTGGAGATGTGCGCCTTCTCGTTGAATCGGTCCATGGTGCCGAGGATGAACAGCGCGGCGAAAAAGATGACGGCTGCGAAAATGATGAACAGTCCGAGTTTGAATTTGCTGTTGTCGTTCATGATGCGGGGTTCCTTCCTGAGGATGTCATGGAAACGGCCGGTCCGTCAGGCGCATGGTCCGGCTCCGTGTCGTTGCTTTTGTATGTGCCGCCGCGCGAAAGGAACGTGCGGACGTATTCGTCTTTGCTGTTGTCGCGGAGAAACGCGGGCGCGCCGTCGTCCACGATGCCCTTCTTTTCCGCGGAGAGCATGATCACGCGGTCGGAGACGCGGAAGATGCTGGGAAGCTCGTGCGTGACCATCATGATTGTGGCGTGGGTCTTCTCGCGGATCTCCACGATCACGTTGTCGAGCATGTCGGAGGTCAGCGGATCGAGCCCGGCAGACGGTTCGTCGAAAAAGAGGAGCTTCGGGTCGAGGGCGAGGGCGCGCGCGAAGGCTGCGCGCTTGATCATGCCGCCGGAGAGATCCGAGGGCATATAGTTTTCAAAGCCGTTCAGATGGACGAGCGCAAGCTTTTCGGAGACGCGCTTTTTGATCTCGTCGCGATTCCAGTTGGTCAGCTCCTCCATGGGGAGCGCGATGTTTTCGGCGAGATTCAGGGACCGGAAGAGCGCGCCGCCCTGGTACGCCACGCCGAATTCGGACATGATGGAGCGTTTTTCCTGTTCGTTCGCGGTCACGATGCTGCGCCCGTTGATGAGGATGTCGCCGTGGATCGGCTGATAGAGGCCGATGATGTGCTTGAGCAGGGTGCTTTTGCCGCAGCCGGAGCCGCCGAGGATGGTCACGATTTGCCCCGGTTCGATGCGGAAGTTCAGGTTTTCGAGCACGACGCGGGAACCGTAGCCGATGGCGAGGTCGCGGACCTCGATGGCGGGGGCGGTGTTTGCGGCGGGAGTGATTTCGGGTTCCGTCATAGCTCAACCCTGCCATCCGTAGAACACGGTGAAAAGTTTCGCGAGGAACGTATCCGCCAGCACGATGAAGAGGATGCTGGTCACGACCGCCGAGGTCGTGGACCGCCCGACTGCGATCGCGTCGTTTCCGGTGCGGAATCCGCGCCAGCAGCCGGTCAGCGTGATGATATAGGCGAAGACGACGCTTTTCAGGAGGCCTTCGACAAAATACTTGACCGCGACGCCCTGCCGGGTCAGGCGCAGGAACACGTCCACGGGCATGCCGAGCTCGGATTTCATCACCATGTAGCCGCCCGCGCAGCCGACGAAATCGCCGACGACGGTCAGGAGAGGCAGCATGAGCAGCATCGCCCACATTTTCGGGACCACCAGGAACCGCGCGGGGCGGATGCCCATAGTCTGGAGGGCGTTGAGTTCCTCCGAGATTTTCATGGTGCCGATCTCGGCGGCGAATGCCGACCCGCTGCGGCCCGTCGCCACGATGGCGACCATCAGGGGCCCAAGTTCGCGCAGGATGGTGCAGCCGATGACCATGGGCAGGAAATTGTCCGCGCCGTATTTATGCGACTGGACTTCGGCCTGATACGCCAGCACCACGCCCATCAGCGCGTTGATCATGATCGTGATCGGCAGCCCGTCCGGACCGCAGCTGTTCATGTAGAACAGGAAATCCTTCCAGCGGAGGCGTTTCGGATGGCGGATGCATTCCCACATGGCGGCGGTGCTGTCGCCCAGGAATGTAATCAGGGATATGAGCTCGTCCTTGAGCTGAAAGCCCATTTCTCCGAATTGGCTGATTCTGTCTGCCGTCTTTTTCATGAAAGCTTCATTCTGCCGATTGAAGCCGGACCGCATTATGGTTCTTTTCCGTTCGGCGGGTCATAAGAATTGTCCGAGTAACCGTATTGTTTCCCGTTCAGAATGCCCGGTCGTTGTTCCCGTCATCCTGTTTGTCAGTTTCCGCGTTGGAGTTGTAGGGGGTTCCGTCGGGATCCAGCCAGACGACTTTGCGGGCGCATTCGCCGCGGTCGTTGGTGCCGACTTCGAATTCGACTTTCTCGCCGATGGAGAGCTCGTCGAACGCGCAGTTTTCGAGGTCTTCCCAGAGGAAGAAGAAATCATGGTCGCCCTTGTCCGGCGTGATGAATCCGTATCCGCTCTTCAGCTGGACCACGGTGCCGCAGCGGCGTTCGGGCGGCAGACTTTCGTCGTAGTCGTCTTCGCCTTCTTCGTATTCGATATCCGGTTCGGCGTTGTCGGCGGAGGAGAAGAAGGAATTCCCGCCGGAGACGAAGAGCGCGTCGATCTTGTCCTGCGGATAGAGCTGCTTTTCGATGATGTCCTGCATCCAGATGCCGTAGGTGGCTTCGGCCATCAGGCGGCCGGAGGTCATGGTCTGGCGGTGGCCGCCGTTGTCGTCCTCGTAGGAGTATTCCCAGCCGATCACCATGACGCGCGCACCGAGGGAGTTGAGCTTGCGGACGAGCGGGACATAGTCGCCGTCGCAGGCGACCAGGACCACGACATCGAATCCGATATGGACCATCTGTTCGTAGGCTTCGAGCGCGAGGGAGATGTTCGCGCCCTTTTCGGATCCGTGGCTGACGGGAAGGAAATGCGCTACGACGCCTTCACGCGTCAGGACGTCGTCGAAATTGCGTTCGGAGAAGAGGAGATGCCGCAGATTTGCTTCGGACGCGGTCAGCCGGCCGCGGAAATAATGGCTGTCGACGATGCGGCAGAGGTTTTCGCTTACATGTTCGCGTTCCGCCACCATGGTGCGGATGAGGCTGTGAAGACCCGGGACGCTGATGCGGCTCTTACGGGGATGTCCGTGATAATAGTAGTTGCTGACGTGATAGAAATAATTTCCGTCGTAGAAGATGCCGATCCTGATCAGTTTCGAATCGTTTTTCGCGTCCATGAGTCGTAATCCTTTCCAAGTTTGTTCTGTTCAATCATTGCGGGATGATACTGAAATCGTTTCACACTCGAAACATTTCAAGACCTTAACATAGCACGTTTTTTTCAAAAGTCCAGTGCCGTTTCGGGAAAAACACCGGGACAATTCGTTTTTTTCCGGTTTTCCTGTTCCTGTCAAGCCGTTCTGCCTGATTTACAGGCATTTTTTGTCCTTTTCGCAAAAATGGATAGCGGTCCTTCACCATCTTCCGGATGCGCCGCCGCCGCCGAAACTGCCGCCACCGCCGCCGCTCCGGCTGTGTCCTCCTCCTCCGCCGCCGCCACGTCCCGAACTGCGGAGCGCCAGGATCAGGATCCGGAGTGCGGTCCACCCGACCACGAGCATGATCGCCAGGCCGATGGATTTCTTTGCGTCCGGGTGGATGAGGATCTTTGCCGTGAGCAGGCTGATCGTGATGGTAAGGATGCCGAGACCGAAGACGAGGAACCAGGTCTCCTCCGCGCTGCTCGGGGCGGAGGCATGGTATTCGTCCGCTTCTTCGTATTCCTCTTCGTTTATTGTTCCGGGCGCTTCCGGGGCGTTTTCGTGCAGGACGAATGCCGAAACGCCTGCGATCGCATAGGAGATCGCCTGAGCATATTGCCCGGCCCGCATGTAGGGAGCCATGTCGCGGAGGATGTCGCCCGCGCGGGCGTCGTTGATGACGCCTTCCAGCCCGTAGCCGATCTCCAGACGGCTTTCATGGTCGTCCATGGCGAGAAGCAGCAGGACGCCGTTGTCCTCGCCGCTCCAGCCGATCTTCCATTTTTCGGCCACGGCGAGGGAGAAATCTTCGATCGCGTCGCCGTGCAGGGAATTGATGAGCAGGACTGCCATCTGTCCTTTGGATGCCGCCTCGTAAATGTCGATCTGCGCGGTCAGGGCATCGATCTCGGCCTGCGTCAGGGCGCCCGCCTCGTCGACCACGCGCCGCGTGCCGAGTTCCGGGATGCGCTCCTCCGTGGACTTGAAGTCGTCCGGGTCGAAGATGTTCAGATCGAAAACATTGAACAGAAGGAACTGCACGAGCAGGAAGATGAAAAGGACCAGGCACAGATTGCCCAGCAGGTTCGGGAATCCCGAACGCCAGAATCCGAACCGTCCATTTGCCCTGTGAACGGTATCGGCCACACTGATTTTTTTCCCGGCCATCTTCCTTCTCCTGTTGATGGTGTATGCTCCCGCCTGAAAGAAATCCCGGGCAGACGGCAGAGCGTCAGTCCGGGAGAAATGAATTCAGACGATCAGAATTCGACTTTCGGTGCCTTGACGACCGCGTCGTGTCCCTCCGGGGGCTCGAAGTATTCGCGGGTGCTCAGCCCGAGGCTGCCGGCGAACAGGGAGCCGGGGAACTGGCGGATGCTCATGTTGTACCGCTTCACGATCTCGTTGTATCTCTTGCGCGCGACGGCGATGCGGTTTTCGGTGCCGGCGAGTTCATCCTGAAGGCGGATGAAGTTTTCGTTGGCCTTCAGTTCGGGGTAGTTTTCCGCGATGGCGAGCAGGCGGCCGAGTCCTGCCGTAAGGGCGGCGTCCGCTTCGGCCTTGGCCGCGGGGGTCGTGGCCCCGGCAAGTTTGCTGCGGGCTTCCGCGATGCCGTTGAAGACGCTGTCTTCGTGTGCGGCATAGCCCTTCACGGTCGAGACCAGGTTCGGGATCAGGTCGTTGCGGCGCTGAAGCTGCGTGTCGACGTCCGACCAGGCTTTGTTCACGTCTTCGTCCAGGGCGATCAGTCCGTTGCGCTGGGAGATGAACCATCCGAATGCGATGGCTGCGATCGCGGCTACGACGCCGATTCCGACCAGAAACTGTTTCATGGCTGTTGGTATCCTTTCTTGATTCAAAACTGAGGTTGAGCGAATGGAAAAGCGCAAATCCTCCGGCGCATGATTCCGAACCGTGCGCCGTTACCGGATTTTTCTATATAAAATACAGGTCTTTCAGGGAAAAGCAAGTCCATTCCTGCAAAAACAGAAGTTTTTCTTCCTCTTTTTGCCGGAAGGATGCCTGCGGATGTGTCCGGCATGATGCCGGGGACTTGCAATCCGTACGGAATATGAGGCGGGAAAACTTGACAAACCGGGCAGGGCGGGGTATATTAGACTGATTTCCTTCCGTCTCCGGCACTGTCCGGCATTTTCATTTTTTTCAAGGAGTTTTTCATGCGCCGTTCATTCCAGCTCATCGGGTCCGCCGTCTGCCTTTCCGCCTCCGCCATGCTCGCGTCCTGCTGCTGTTCCGGCAGTTCCTGCTGCGAACCGAATGCCCCCGCGAACACCTATCCGCCCGGACAGGAACAGCCTCTCTTCCCACTGCTGCCGAACGGCGCCACACAGCAGCAGAAGGACGACGCCATTTTCAAGAACACCCGCGTGACCGCGAAGACGTTCGATGCCGACGGCATTAAGATCAATTACTGCGAGGGCACATACAACATGGACGCGCCCGGCAGGCCGACCGTGCTGGTCTTCCTGCACGGGGTGGGCGAACGCGGCGGCGACAATAAATCGCATCTCCGTTACGGTTTCGCAGAAATCGTCTCCTACATCCTCGCGCACAAGGACACCAAGGTCGTCCTGCTGGCGCCGCAATGCCCGGCGACCGAAGGCTGGGGCAACAACGTCCAGCGCGGCGGCGACGGCATCATCCGCCCGGAAAGCGTCTTCGCCAACCTGCCGAAGCTGGTCCGCGCGAAGCTGAAGGAATTCGACGCCGATCCTGCCCGCATCTATGTGACAGGGTTCTCCATGGGCGGGCACGGCGCAGTCGAGCTGGCGGGCCGCAACAACGACCTTTTCGCCGGGTGCGTGGCGATCTGCTGCGGCGGCACCCGCGAGGAAGCCGAACGCCTGAAGGACATGCCGATCGCGCTGTACCAGGGCGACTACGACGAGACGGTCCGCACCGAGCTCACGCGCGACTTCTTCAAGTTCCTGCAGGAGGCCGGAAACACGCAGTGCAGCTACCGCGAGTATCCGCTGATCGCGCACAATGCCTGGGACGTGTGCTACAACGACTATGCCACGCTTGACTGGCTCTTCGCCCAGCGGAAGAAGTGAGCGCCTGCGGAATCTGATCCGATCTGCCTTATCCGAGCAGGGCGAGGGGCTGCGTGGCGGTGCTGCTTTCGAGTTCGGCGAGGAAGGATGCTGTTGCATCCGGGAGCGCGCCTGCCTCATACTGACCGAAGCTCAGTCTGTCGGTCATGGCGAGGGCGTCTGATGTCTCCAGCATGGCCAGTGCGGCGGTCTCGTACGAGTCCATGGCGTATGTGACGTTGTAGTACGTCCGCGGGTCGACCGACGCCTTCTTTGTGTTCGCCGTCTTGACCGAGACGTAGTACGACACGCCGTCCTTGATTTCGAGATGGACTGCCTTCTTCGATGTCGCTGTGTCGCTTCCCTGCTTGTACTTGACCGTCTGGAGCAACTTCTTCGTGTACTTCGTGCCGCTCTGCGTGACTTTGACGATCTCCAGTGTGGCGTCGTTGGTCGCGGTGAGCGAGAACGTCACGTCGGCAGTCCCCGACAGCGTGAGTTTCGCGAAGTCGGCCTCGTCGCCGAAGCCCACGAATCCTCCGTACGGTTTTCCCTCGAACATGTATTCCGCGGCGGTCTTGCTCGTCTTGTAGTTGCCTGCTTTGTCGAGGTGGATACTGCCGCCCTCGACGGACAGCTTGTTGTCGTAGAAATACCCCGCGTTTTCGTTCAGCTTCTTGCCATCGAGCAGGGCGTTGTTCCCGCCGCCGTCGCCATCGGTGAAGAACGTGCTGCCCGTGATCCGCACGTCGTAGCCGGTGCTCTTCTTGATGTTGGTGGACTCCACCTTGATGAAGTAGTCGTCCGCCTCGAGGCGGAGGCCGTCCATCTGCGCTGCCCCCTGGTTCACCTTGAGCTTCACCGTCTTCACCGTGATCATGGAATATGTCGTGACGCCCTTCTTCGTTTTTTCCTTCAGCTTGCAGACGGAGAGCTTCAGCGGACCGTCCGGCGCAGAGACCGTAAAATCGAGCTGCGCCGCGTCCGCGAGCGTGAATTTCTTATAATCGAACTTGTCGCCGAAGCCGATCCATTCGTCCTTGATGACGGTCTTGTCCGCCGCAAGGCGCGCGGCGTCCACGGTCCCGAGGTCGGCGACCGCACCGCCCCAGCCCGCGGTCTTCCTGTCGCCCCAGTCGTCGGTGTTGTCGCCCCGCGAATACGGCTCGAACTCGCTGTTGTCGTTCAGCCACACGTTGTAGTACGCGTCCGAGACGGTTTTCCGTTTGTCCGTGTACTTCATGGCGACGTAGTATGCGCCGCTCGTCTGAAGCTGGAGGAGCTTCTTCGAATCGGCTGTGAACTTGCCGTCATTGTCCTTGTCCTTCAGCTTCAGCGTCTGGAGTTTCTTCAGGGAATACTTGCCTTTTTTGTTCTGCGTCAGGCTGTAGACTGTGAAGGTCGCCGCGGCCGAGGCTTCGGCGTGGAAGCTCAGCTTCGCGCCGTGCGCCAGCACGATCTTCGCATAGTCGATCTTGTCACCGACCTTGTTCACCTGCTTTTCGACGTGGTTGCTGTATGTGACGCCCCGGACCTTCTCATCGACCGTCCCGATCTTGTCGAGATAAATCTCGTCGCCGGGCGCGCCCAGGTGCGTCCCCCAGGACTCCGTGACTTTCGTGTTGACGCTCTTCGTCTTCTTGTAGTACAGGTCGTCGTTGTACGGTTCCGGCGGACCGTTCTCGGTGACCTTTGCCACGACGTCCACGGTCAGCACCGATCCGTTCTTCTTCAGGGTGTAGTCCGCCATCCCGGTGGAGAGCGAGCCGCCGACCGTGAGCGTGCCGAGCGTCTTGCCGGAGGTATTGAACACATAGACGGTCTGGTCGAACCCCGCCGCGCCGCCCGCCAGTTTGTACGTGCCGTCCGGTTGCGCGCCATTGACCGTGAGTGTGAAAGCGAACGTGTCCGGGATGAACGACAGGTCGTTCACGAGCGCCGCCTCGCCCGGCGCGGTCTGCGTCAGGTCGAAGTCGAGAGTGCCCATGGTATCCGGGGTGACGATCGCGCCAGCTTCGAAGGTCATCCTCCCGGTGATCCAGCCGCCGTAGCCGACGTTCAGTTCGCCGCCTGCGCCGACCGTGAAGCCGTTCACCAGGCCGCCCTCGTAAACCCAGAGTTTGCCGTCCTTATTGACCGTGACGCCGTTTGCGAAACCGCCGGAGAAGACCTGTAAAATACTGTCGGAATTGACGACCGTATCGTTCGCGATCGTTCCGGAATGGACGGAGGCGTCTATCCCGTTCAGCACCACTCCGGAGAACGTATTGGGCAGGAACGTGACCTCCGCCCCTTCCTCGACATAGACATATCCGCCGTTCTCCACGACGCCCGTCGCCGTGCCGCCTGCGGAGATATTGAGATGTCCGCCGGAATTGACCGTGACGCTGTTCACGACGCCGCCTGAGGAGACATGGACGGACCCGCTGGAGTTTGCCGTGACGCCGTTCGCGATGCCCTTTGAGTCAATGTCGAGAAATCCGCCGGAATTGACGACGGTATTGTTCGCCGTGCCGTATAAGACATACATATTGCCGCCGGAATTGACCGTGTTGCCGTCCGCGATGCCGCCGAGGACTTCGAGATGTCCGTCGGAATTGACCGTGGTGTCCGCCGCCGTTGTCCCGGAATGAACAGAAGCATTTCTTTTTTTTCCGGTTCCATCTCCGGTCAGGACGACCCCGGAGAACGAGTTCTTCTTGAACGTGACGTTCGGGTGTCCGTTCTCCAGCTCGTCGACGATGTACACATATCCGCCGTTTTCCACGACATTCTTTGCCTTGCCGCCGGAAGAAATGCCGACGTATCCGCCGGAATTGACCGCGGCGCTGTTCATCGTGCCGCCGGACTTGATCCACAGGATGCCGTTCTCGTTGACCGTTGTGCTGTTCGCCTTGCCGCTGTAAACATCCATTTCGCCGCCGGAATTGACCGTGGTGCCGTTCGCGATGCCGCCGAGGACTCTGAATGCGCCGTCGGAATCGACCGTGGTGTCGATCGCCGTCGTCCCGGAGTGGACCGAAGCTTTTCTTTCCGCATCATGCAGGACGACCCCGGAGAATGAATTCTTTTTGAATGTGACGTTCGGATGTCCGTTCTCCAGCTCGTCGGGGATGTACACATATCCGCCGTTCTCCACGACGTTCTTCGCCTTGCCGCCGCTTGTGACTTTCACAAAACCGCCGGAGTTGACCGTCACGTCGTTTGCGACGCCGCCGTCGAAAATGAACAGCCCGCCTGTGTCGCCGTCGTTGATGATGGTACTGTCTGCCTTGCCGCCGCTGGAGACGTCCACATAGCCGCTGTTTTTGATCTCGGTGTTTTTCACGACGCCGCCGGAGAGGACGACCAGAGCATCATAGTCCAGGACGATCCCGGAGCTGGTTTCGCCGTCGTTGACATAATGTATCATAAGGCGGATTCCCTGCTGAAAATATAGTGATGATTGTCAGAATAAACTATGCCTGCAAAAGGGCGGATGCCGTCCGTGGGAAGGGAGTGCCGCGTCAGT
>JBGUKN010000033.1:0-76715 GCA_045114455.1 Victivallales bacterium | reverse complement strand
GCGAACATGGAGAGGCAGTATTCGTAGGTGCGGCCGAGGATGTCGCGGGTGTCGCCGTGCTCCTTCATGCGGATGTTCGTGAAGAGGTCGACCACGTCGCCGAGGCGGCGTTTGTCGAGCTCGGGGCGGGCGAAGGTCTTCGGGAGGATGCCCTTCAGGCGCGGATTGTCCTTCTCGATGGCGAGCATGGCGTTGTCGATGACCTTGCCGATCTCGGGCGTGTGGGCGGCGTCGGCGACGACGCGCCAGCGGGCTTCCGCCGGGACGAAAAACACGTTCTCCTCCGTGTAGGCGTCCGGATCCTCCTCGAATCCCTCGCCCTCCTTCACGAGCTCGTCGTACCTCGCCTCGAACCGGTCGGAGAGGTATTTCAGGAAGATGAGGCCGAGGACGACATGTTTGTACTCGGAGGCGTCCAGATTGCCGCGGAGAATGCAGGCGGCATCCCATATTTGTTTCTCGAATCCGATATTCGCTGTGATTTCCGGCATAGGTCCTGCTCCAAAAAGGGTGTGTCGCTTTTATATTGGATTAACAATAACACATCCGGCCGCATTTTCAAGCGGAGAACCGGCATTTTACCCTGATTTACCGAAAAAGAGTTGAATCATTGGACTAGGTCCAATTATGAAGGGGGAAACAGAGAATTTGGGCTCTTCAAGGCCAAGTGCCGAGGCCTATACGCAACCTTTTCGGCGAAAACGGGTTGAATAATTGGACTCGGTTAAAGACATAGCGGAGAAACAGAGAATTTGAGCCCCCTGAACGGCTCGATCATACCCGGTTGAGCGAAAATTCTCTGTCGTCATACGGGAATCTTCGACTGTCGCAACCTGCTGATTTTGTAAGAGAACCACAAAATAAAAGAGGGCCGAAATCTTGGAGATTCGACCCTCGGAAAATCAAATGGTGGAGCAGATGGGAGTTGAACCCACGACCTATACGATGCGAACGTATCGCTCTAGCCAACTGAGCTACTGCCCCACAAAAAAACATATCAAATAATATACACCGGCATGGACAAAATACAAGTGCAGAACCCTTTTTTTCCAAAAAAAAGGGCTCTGCGAGGGGGAGCAGACAAAAAAGGAAACAATCGTGATGAACCAATGAGATGCGTTTGAAAGAGCCGGAAAGAGTTTCTTCCAGACGCTTATGTTAAAAAACGAAATCAGCCGGGCATAGACTGGGGCAACAACATCAAATCCGTCAGGTACACTCTGCCCTTATCAACCCTCTTTTTTTTAAGAAAAGAATGAGATTGTTTGGGGCAAATAAAAGGACTGGTATTGAGCGTAATACATCCTTGACGGACGCCAATCGATGCCAAACTTATAAAAAACTGGCTCTCCTGCTGTATTGGCGGGCAAGACTCGATTCGTTGAATCAATGCAAAACCGGAATCCGAAATGCGTATAGTCTTTGCGAAAGCAGCTGTCGAAGTCATCCCCGGCAGCATTTCATGACGGAAATGACCGGGGATGATTGCATTTGGGGGATAGATTGTCGGTTCTGTTGCCGGATCACTGCCTCACAGCAGGGATTTGATGAGAGATTCGAGCTCGTCCATGTTTCCCGCGGGTTCGAAGCGCTTCACGACGTCGCCCTTGCGGTCGATGACGAACTTCGTGAAGTTCCAGCGGATGTCGCCTTCCGCGCCCTTCTGCGCCTTCAGGAACTTGTACAGCGGGATCTGCTTGTCGCCGTTCACGTCGCTCTTGGTCATCTGCGGGAACGTGGTGCTGTAGCCGGAGGTGCAGAACGTGTGGATCTCCTCGTCGCTGCCGGGCGCCTGCGCGCCGAACTGGTTGCACGGGATGTCGATGATCTCAAGCCCCTTGTCGCGGTAATCCTTGTAGAGCTTTTCGAGGCGGGTGTACTGCGGGGTGAAGCCGCAGCGCGTGGCAGTGTTCACCACGAGCACGACTTTGCCCTTGAAATCGGCGGTCTTCACTTCCCCGCCGTCCCACGAAGTGAGCGTGAAGCCGTAGAATCCGGCCTCGGCATCTTTCGAGACGTCAAGCATGGAACCGGTCCACTCGGCGATCTCCTTGTCCGCCTCCCGGACGGATGCGCCGCGGATCGCCTTGGCCGGAAGCACGGCGGCGGCTTTTTCCGCCAGCTTTTTCGCGTCGCGTTCGCAGTTCTGCATCCCGCCGCTTCCGTAGGTGAAGAACGGGATCACGGTCTTGCCCGTGAGGTCGGCGGACGCCAGGAAACTCGCCGCCGGGGGCGCGATCGTGCCGAACCAGTTCGGGGAGCCGATGAAGATGACGTCGTACTGCTTGAAGTCGACGGGTTCGTTCGCGAGTTCGGGATGGATGCCGCTTTGAATCTCCTTCTGCGCCTGCGCGAGACAGGCGTTGTAGTCCTTCGGATAAGCGTCCTTCGGCTTAATCTCGACGAGCTTGCCGCCGGTGGCCTTCCGAATCTGTTCGGCGAAATACTTCGTGTTGCCGGATTCGCTCCAGGAATAATACGCGACGAGGATGCGGGCGGACTTGACGGGGACTTTTTTCACCGCGTCGGCGGCGGATGCGCTGACGACCGCAAAAGCGGACAACGCGAAGACGAGCATGGCACGGAATAACATGAAAACCTCCTGTTTTTGTGTGTGAAATACAATATGGTGTTTTGTCGACCGCTTTAATATAGTTTCCCTGCGAGATGGTTTCAAGCCGAAAACACGAAAAAAGATTCGGGAATTTTTGTATCTGCATGAACATCGTCCCCTTTTCATTTTTTTAGCATTTAAATGCCGAATATTGTTCAAAGCGAACTAAAAGTCTTCCATTTTTCCCAGCCGTGTGCAATAAAACCCATACGATAAACGTTAAATGATTTAGAGAACATTACTATTTTATCAATCATCCCGGCGGCAATCTCCTTCTCCCGGCAGAACGCGGCAAACAGCACCCCGCAGCGGTTTCCGCATCTGCCTCACCCCCGCGAAAATGGAGCGTGCGGCCCCCAGCCAATGAATAAGGAGAACGGGAATGAGACACGTCCTGATTTTTGCCAACTTGATCCTTGCTGCCTTCGTGTGCTTCAACGCATACGAATGGTTGAACGAACCTTCGATCGAAGCGAAGCTCGCCACGACGACAACAAGGGAACGCCGCGCATCGACGCCGCAACCGACCCCTATCGTGCAGGCGCAGCAGCCGTGGCAGCAGCCCTGGGGATTTGTCAGCGCGCCCATGTCTGCGGAAAATCAGGTCGCGACCACCGTGGCGCTGAACATCTTCGATCCCGAACGGGCTCCCAGGACGACTGCGAACAATACCAGAACAATGGCCATGCCGGTCAATCGCGGCGACATGACGCTCGTCGGCACGTTCACCATCGGAAAAGTCGTGGGGGCGATCATCCTTCAGCGCGGCATGCAGATGATGAACATGTGGCAGCAGCCCGGACGCAACAATAACAACCGGAACAATAACAACACGCTCAGCGCCGAGGAGCTTGCGTCCGCACAGGAGCAGCAGATGCAGGAAGCGCTGGAGAATCGCGCCGAGCTGTCTTCCCTGCTTCAAACCCTGCAAATGAGCTCCGACGTCACGCCTCAGCAGACCGAATTGCTTCGTCAGCGTTTGAACCGCGCCAACGAGCAGATCGCGCTCCTTCAGAACCAGAATCAACAGCGGGTTTTAGGGCGTGACGGGCTTCCCATAGACGGCATCACGGCAGCGACCGCTTCCAACTCCAACAAGCAGTATTTCCGCGTAGGCGAAACGCTCCCGAACGGTTACACGCTCGCGGCTGTGACTCCCTCGACCGCCACGCTCACCCGCAATCAGGAACGACTCGAGCTCACGATGCAGGGCACATCCGCCAATGCGGCCAATGGGGCTTTTGGCATGGGAGGCTTCGGCATGGGAGGCTTCGGCATGGGAGGCTTTGGCATGGGGGGCTTTGGAGATATGGGCTTCGGCATGGGAGGTTTCGGGGGCATGGACTTCGGCGGAGGTATGGGCGGATTTGGAGGAGGCATGGACTTCGGTGGAGGTATGGGCGGATTTGGAGGAGGCATGGACTTCGGCGGTGGCATGGGGGGATTTGGTGGCGCTGGAGGCATGGGCGGTTTCGGAGGAGGAGCTGGCGGCATGGGGGGCTTCGGGGGCGGCGGATTCGGCGGTTTCTGATTTTACGATTTGACAATACAACATTTCAACCTCAACTCCAGCGATAAAAGGAGAAGAAAATGAAAACAACAAAATGGATTCTCACCTGCGCACTTGCGGTCTCCATGACAGCGGCAACAATCTGGGCTCAGAAAGATGCACATAAGGACACAGGAAAAAGTTCTGCAGAACTGGATATGCTTGTCGATCTTGCGGAAATGGATTTGCTTGCCGACATGCTCGAATCTCTTCTGCGGGAAGAGGAGAATGCCGACAGCAACTCCATCGCCGATTTCCAAATACCGGGAAATGATTTTGCCTGCATGCCCGAAATGAGCTTTGACATTTATGGTGGCGGATTCGGCATGGACAGCATGAGTGGCGGCTGTTACCCGATCATGGTGGGGTTCAATGGCATGGGCGGCTTTGGTGACATGGGCGGTTTCAGCGGTTATCCGATGATGGGGGGATTCGGCGGCATGGGCGTCCTTTGCGGATTCTGAGCTTAATATTGAACTATTTTTTCAAAGACCATTTCCTTTTGGATCTGGTCTTTTTTTTGTTGTCTGAATTTCTGCATGATTTGAGTTTATGAATAGAATAAATAATTCTTTATAATACATGCAAATAAAAAAACACAAAAAATGAAATCATACAATACAATATGTAAATATTGCTATTCGTTAATTGATGTGAAAACACAGCTGTGAATCGTAAACGGACACCGTAGGAACAACTTGCGGACCCCTTGTCCAATATCCTACAACCCATATAACTAAGGAGAACGACTATGAAGAAAATGACTACACTCATCGTCCTCGCACTTGCTGGAATCGTGTCCGTCAACACCTACGCACAAGGCTTTGGCGGAGGAATGGGGCTCGGCGCAGGCGGTTTTGGCGGTCCCGGTATGGGACCGGGAACCGCTCCCGCTCCTGCCGGAGTCTTCAATGGACCCGGCATGACTGCACCTGGCGCTGACTTCGGCGGCTTCGGCTTTGGCGGTTTCGGCGGCGGCGCACCAGCTGCCGGTCCTGTCCCCGCTAACGGCTTCGGCTTTGGCGGTTTCACAACACCCGGAACAACTCCTGCCGGAGGCTTCGGCGGCATTGGCGCTGCTCCGGCTCCGACCGGTAGCTTCGGGGGCGCTCCCGCTGGCGGCTTCGGCGATTTCGGAGGTTTCGGCGGGTTTGGCAATGCTCCCGCTGTCGGCCCCGCTCCGGCTCCGCAGACTGGCATCGGTTTCGGTGCAGCGCCTGTTCCTTCCACTGGTTTCGGCGCTCCCGGCATCGCTCAGACTCCGCAGTTAGGCTTTGGCGCTCCAGCTATTGGCTCCGCTCCTGCTCCTCAGGGGGGCTTCGGTATCAGCGTTGCTCCGGCTCCGACTGGTGATTTCGGCGGCTTCGGTGGTTTCGGTGGACCCGCGCCTCAGTTTGGTCCTCAGGCAGGTTTCGGACCTGGTGCTGTTCCGGCTCCGACCGGTGGTTTCGGCCCCGGCGCAGCTCCTGTTCCGCAGGCTGGCTTCGGCCTCGGCTTCGCTTCTGCTCCGCAGGGGGGCTTCGGTATCAGCGTTGCTCCGGCACCGACCGGTGGCTTCGGGAGTGCTCCCGCCGGCGGGTTCGGCGATTTCGGAGGTTTCGGCGGGTTCGGCGGGTTCGGCGGGTTTGGCAACGCTCCCGCTGTTGGTCCTGCTCCGGCTCCCCAAGCTGGCTTCGGCCTCGGCGCAGCTCCTACACCGCAGATTGGCCCGGCCCCTGCTCCCCTGGCTGACTTCAGTGGTTTCGACCCCGGCGCAGCTCCCGTTCCACAGGCGGGAATCGGCGCAGGTCCTGCTCCTGTTCCTCAGAACGGCTTTGCCGGTCCCGGTATCGTTCCGGCACCGCAGGCTGGTTTCGGCACGCCGAAAGCCACGATCCAAGACAGACAGCCCCGTGGCAGACGCGAAGGCAGACGCGAAGGCAGACACCAGAACCGCGAACGCGGCGCCGCTCCTCGCGGCGGCTTCGATGCCGACTTCGGCGGATTTGCTCCTCGGAGCGACTTCGGTGGGTTCGGCGGCTTTGGACCGCAGGGAGCCTTCGGTTTCTGAATTCTGAGTAACGAATGATTCTTCCATGGCCATCTCCTCAAGGATTTGGCCTTTTTTCATTTTTCATTTCCAAATGCGAGATGAACGTCAGCCCCCGAAGCCGACGATGGTTCCGGGGCTGACTGCATTTGGTTGTATCAACCCGACATCGTGACAGTAGACGGAACTCGTTTTCAGAAAAATTCAAAAAATTAGTTTAAACTAACTTGACATCTCAAAAAAGGCATGATATAGTATTACCATGACGCAAAAGTCCCGGAACCATTCACGGCGTACTGGTGCAGGTGTGCCGCTGTCCAAAATGGGAGAATGTGAAAAAGGGTCCGGCGCTCCGTTTGAGTTCTGTTTCGGCAGAATTTGAACGAAAATGCCGGGTAGGGTAAAGCAGGTGCGGGTCCGGTCCTCCAACCGGATTTGCAGGATGGTTCCGGGACTTGTCTTTTTTCACCCGTATCATGTGCCGACCGGATGGATTCGGCGTTTTTCAAGAGTTAGGCAAAACAAAGTTATGGCACCGACAACCTGTTTCATTCATCGGAAAAGCCTCCTGCGTTTTCTCCTGCTGAAGACCGCGGCGGTCCGACGTGGCGTGAAGCCCGGCGAACTGCTCCGCATCAGGCGGTGTTTCACGGCGGAAACCGACAACGGCGATCCGGTCTGTCTGCACAGGCGCGACATCCTGAACATCCTGGAGCTGGACTATCTGGAGCTGCTTGTCGAACGCGACAGCACGCTGGTGCTTTTCTACCACCCCGAAACGATGGCGCGCACGCTTTCCGAACCGGAGAACCGCGCTCTGCTCGCACACTGCGGCTACCGGACCGATGCGGGATGCGACGCCATGCTCCGGGAACTGCAACGGCGTTTCCGGCGGGGAAACGGCCTGCCGCACGAGGTCGGCATCTTCCTCGGCTATCCGGCGAAGGACGTGGCAGGATTCATGGCGAATCTGCCCCGGACTCCGGTGGAACACGGCCGCTGGGCGGTTTACGGCGACGCGGGGGAGTCCATCGCTCGGATGTCGCTGTACAGCAGAGTCGAGGCAGCGGCGGAACGCATTTTGAACGTCTGCGGGAACTCGCAGGCATTTATGGAACACATATCCACCATTAACCCAATCACTCAATAAAGGGAGTCATGCAACATGGCAAACGTAAAAGTCATTTTCGGAAGTACAACAGGCGCAACAGAGAGCGCGGCTGCGGAAATCGCGGCTGCATTCGGCGTCCAGGCGATTAACGTGGCGAACGCGACGGCGGACGATTTCAAGGCCGATCTGCTGATCCTCGGCAGTTCCACATGGGGACTTGGCGAACTTCAGGACGATTGGGCCGTGAAGATCGGCCTGCTGGAAAATGCCGACCTCAACGGGAAACTCGTCGCGGTCTTCGGGCTCGGCGACCAGAGCGGATTCGCCGACACCTACTGCGACGCGATGGGCATCCTCGCCAAGACAGCGAAAAGACGTGGCGCGAACCTGATCGGCCAGACCTCCGCTGAAGGCTACGGGCACAGCTCGTCCGCGGCGGCCGAGGGCGGCATGTTCTGCGGGCTCGCGCTGGACGACAACAACGAATCGGAAAAGACCTCGTCCCGCATCGGGGCATGGGTCGAAAAGCTGAAAGCGCACCTCGGCTGATTCTCCAGCCTAACATTTCGGGCGGGAAGCTCCGCATGGTTATGCAGTGGACCATTTGCGGCGGCTTTCCGCTCTTTGTGTGTTCCGGGGAGCTGGGGTTATCCTGATACTCGGATGAACATTTCAAGCTGTTTGCAAAACGCTTCCGGGTGGAGCGTGAAGAATTCCGCATGGTCCTGCCCCTTGTTCTCCACGAAGACCGTATCGGGGAAAACCTTTTTCATGTACGCGATGTCCCACTTGCGGGCGGAGCGTTCCGCCTCGCCGTACCAGTATTGGACGGGGCACGGCGGACGGGAAACGGATTCGGGCATGGAATAGTTGTTCGTGGAATAGAACGCCCGCCAGATCGTCTTCGAGCTCATGCCGGACAGGACTTTCTTCACATACAGCAGATCGTCCCGTGTGAACTTCGACGTATCCGTGAAGGCATTCAGCATCCGCACGCCGACGTGTTTCGCAAACTCGACGGCGCACCAGTCGCGTGCTCCGATCAGGTAGGTAAACGCCTTCGGCATCCGATACGGCGTGATCCCGGCGTCAATGACAGCGCATTTTGGGGCAATGACGCCTCGCGCAAGCATGCGAATCGCCAGTGCTCCGCCCATGGAGCATCCGTACAGGCAGGCGACATGTTGGTGGCCGTGCCTGATCAGCCAGGTCTCGATCTGTTCTTCGATTATCTCAATGCTGGTGAACGTCAGATCCGGCTGGTCGGGGTCAAGCCCCGGAACGGCGGGTATCACGAGGTGGAAACGGCGTTCCAGGATCGGGATCACGCGGTCGAAGACATCCCACCACACGCCGAGCGGATGAAACATGACAACGACGTCGGGATTCTGTTTCCCGAACTCATGGACCGTGATTTCGTACTGCTTCATGTGGCTGCCCGAGTTTTTTTTACCTCATTTCTTCCGAGGGAACCAGGGCCAGCAGCGGTTGACCCGGCGGCAATACTCGTCATACTGCTTTCCGTACAAGTCCCGCAGCCATTGTTCCTCGGTGTGCTTCATCAGCACGGTCATGAAGCCCCAGAAAACGAACGGCAGGAAGAAAAACCAGAGATTTCCAGCCATGAGAATCACCCCGGTGCAGACGATCATGAACGCCGTGTAGAGGGGATTGCGGGTCCACGCATAGATTCCCGTAGTTACGAGGCGATTCTTCATGATGCCGTCAAGCAGTCTCGACACGACGGCGGCCTGAAACCAGATGAACACGCCCAGCACGATCAGGATGACGCCCAGGATGAACAGCGGCTTCTGGAGCACGTCGATCAGCCCGGACGACAACGCGGGCAGATTCCGCATCCGGTATGCCGCGAAAGTCAGGACGGCGATGGAGAAGACATAGATCGGCCCCACGCCGAAAACGGGGAGGTGTTTTTGCGTTTTCATGGTTGGTTCTCAAACAGTCCGCAGGGAAAAAAACATCCACAGCCCCGGAGTGCGCTCAGTACACAGATGAGAAAGCGTCTCCGGGACCGGATGTGCGGACAAAAGAAACGATTGGAAGGATATTACGCCTGAGCGGGCGCGGGCTCCGCGGCCGGGGCTGCTGCGGCTTCCTTCGCGGCGAGTTCGCGCTCGGCGATCAGATCCTCGATGCGTTCCTTGAGCGTGGCAAGGTCTTCGATGTTCATGGACTCGAGCGGCTGGTTTTCGCTGACCGGGATGTCGAGGCCGTGCGTCCGCAGGAATTCGTTGATCTTGTCCTGATTTTTCTGGTAGAGATAGAACCCGACTGCCGCGGCTCCGATGCCGACGGCGGCTCCGACCAGATGTTCCGATGTGATAGCCATTGTTTTTCAAGCTCCTTTTTGAGGGTTGACGGGGGATTATGGGAGGAAACCGCTTCCGGTGATGGACGCGGCTCCAAAACGAACGGTTAGGTGTGCTTCATGGGCTCGTGCATGTCGTAGAAGAATATGCGGAGGGAGTTGCCGACGACGAGGATGGTGCTGGCGTTGTGCATGACCGCGCCTGCGATGACCGGCAGAATGCCGAGTCCGCCGAAGAGCAGTCCGACCGTGTTGATGCCGATGGAGACGAAGAAATTCTGCTTGATTACATCCATGGTGTGATGCGCCAGGCCGTACACGCCGGACAGCATGAGGGCATTGTCGCCCGCGATGGTGATGTCCGCGGCTTCCATCGCCACGTCGGTTCGGGTCTTGCCGAGCGCGACGCCGACGTCCGCATAGGCCAGTCCGGGGGCGTCGTTGATGCCGTCGCCGACCATCACGACTTTGCTGCCGCGCGATTGCAGACGAAGCACGGCGCGCGCCTTGTCCTCCGGCAGGAGTTCGGATTCGAATCCGTCCAGACCGAGGCGACGCGCCACGACGTCCGCCTGCTGTTCCAGGTCTCCGGTCAGCAGGACGATGTCATCGACTCCGGTGAGGCGAAGCCGGTTCAGTGCTTTCTTCATGTTCTCGCGCAGGGGATCGCGGATGCCGATGAGGCCGATGATCTCGTCATCGCGCGCCACGAAGATCACGCTTTCGCCGTTGGCGAAGAGCTTCGATGCCTGATCACGCATCGGGTGCGTGTGGATGCCGCATTCGTTGAGGAACCGTTTGCTGCCGACGCGGATGCAATGACCGTCCACGTCCGTGTACACGCCGCGCCCGACAATGGTCTGGATTTCCGTATGAAGCGGGATGCTCCCGCCGGACCTCTGAAGATGGGCGAGAATGGCGGCGGCCATCGGGTGTTTCGAGGTCTCCTCGGCCGCGGCCGCGAGCTGGATCACGTCCATGCGCGAATAGTGGTCGGAAATGGTCATGACGCTTTCGACGCGGGGCTTTCCCTCGGTCAGCGTGCCGGTCTTGTCCAGAATCAGCGTGTCGGCTTCGGTCAGCGCTTCGATGGAGCCGCCGCCCTTGATGAGGACGCCTTCGCGGGCGGCAGTGCTGATCGCCGCCGAAAGCGCGGCCGCTGTGGAGAGCCGGATCCCGCACGAATAATCGATGATGAGCATGTTCAGTGCGCGCCCGATGTCGCGCGTGGCCAGATAGACGACGCCGGCGAGCAGGATGTTGACCGGGACCAGCGCGGAGGAGAAACGGTCCGCATAGGTCTGGATCGCGGCTTTCTTGCCCTCCGCATCCTCGACCATATGAATGATGCGGGAAACGGCGGTCTGGTCGCCGACCGATTCCACACGGACCGTGATCGTGCCCTCGACGATCACCGTGCCTGCGAAGATCTTGCCGCCTTTCTCCCGCAGGACGGACTCGAATTCGCCCGTGATGGGAGCCTGGTTGATGGTGGCGCGGCCGGAAACGACCGTGCCGTCGGCACAGATCTTTTCGCCCGTGTGGATCACGATCAGGTCGTTCCGTTTCAGCTCGGAAACGCAGATGCGCTCCAGCGGGGAATCCGGCTCGTCCGATTTCAGCCGCCAGACTTCCTCGCGGTTGTCCACGGACAGCATGTCGCGGATGGCGTTCCGTGTGCGGTCCATCGTGTACACGGTCATGGCTTCGGCGGCGTCATGCAGGAGCAGTACGGTCAGGGCTGATGCACTCTTGCCCGCCAGCACGCTGGAAAGCACAGCCATCGCGCTCAAGGTGTCGGCGTTCGGGAGAAGGTTTTTCCTCAATGCGCCGAGTCCGCTGCGGAACAGCGGTGCCGCCAGCATCAATGCGCCGAACCCGGTGAAACCGAAGATTCGTCCGGTGAGCGTGGCGGGGACAGCCGCCCTTGTGATCCACGAGGTCAGCAGAAGTCCGCCCGCCGAAATGCTTCGCAGGAGCATGGTCGAAAGGCCTTCTTCATGCAGGTCGCGTTCCTGCACGGCCAGCATGTTGCGTTCCTCGCGCTCCTTCTGCAGGGCGTTCAGGGAGTGCATCCCGATGATGTGCTCGACGGACTCCAGCAGCTCCTCGTCGTTGGTGCGTCCGGGGTCGTACTGGAGGATGACGGACGATGCCGCGCAGTTCATCCGCAGTGACAGCACCCCGCGCAGTTCGGAAAAATGCGCCTCCAGGTCGTCCTGTTCCTGTCGCAGATAACGGACCGCACGGCAGGTGATCCGCACACGTCCGCGCATCCTGTGGGCAAATCCGCATTTCAGGAGCGGGCGTTTCCGATTGTTCGTAAAAACCATGATCTCTCCTTTTTTTGAACTGCAAAAGATGTTATTGTCTGCTTGTGTGAGGCGGATTCCAAACCCGGTCCAGCACACGCGCGATCGCTTCCGGCACGATCATTTCCGGCTGGTCGACATCGCGGAAATACTGCATCAGCGCCGTCCAGGCCGTGTTCAGGCGTTCCAAAAGCTCGTGCTCCGTAGTCACTCGCACGTCGTAGGTCAACAGGATATTCCCGGTCAGAACGCTCAATTCGACGGACTGCACACCGGGCAGATGGCGGGTTTTGTCAAGCAGGACGGAGGCGTATTCCTGCGCCAGTTCCGGGTATTGCCGGACGCCGTAGATGTTCACGCGAAGTCTGCCGGGGATGCTGTGGACGGGTTTGATCTTCTTGACGCAGGACAGCCACACTTGAAGCAGGGGATTGTTCAGCATGGGCGCGCTCCTTTCACCTCAATGATCGACGGCCTGGAAAAGCCACCAGATCACGCTCAGCGGATTGAACGCCGCACGACCGCGCCCGACGAGGCCGCGGATCAGCACGATGAGCAGGACCAGTGTCATGGCCGAACGGACGTCCACGAATCCGCGTGTGTTGCGGAGAAGCGCTTGGTCCAGGGCGAACCGCACGTTCTTTACGCCGCGACCGAGCACGGACTGATGCGATTTCCGCAGATGCTCGAATTCGAAGCAGTGCGTCGCCGCCGAAACGATCACCATCGGCGTCAGGACAGCCGGATCGTAAACGATCAGGACCGTTCCCAGAAACACGTTCACGGAGACCTGTTTGATTCCCTTCAGGCCGGACAGCCGACGACGGAACAGTTCCGCATCGGGCACGTTTCTGCGGAGGCATGGGATTCTGAGGCGGATTCGTCCGGGCATGGCGTGAACCAGCTCCAGAACACCGGTGAACGACGGAATGCTCATCTGCTCCCGGTATGCGGACAGCAGGTCTTTCAACGGAGCGACCCCGTTTGCACAATGACATGATTTCATGTTCTACCCTTTTTGTTTTGTTCCCTGAACGGCCGGAATCCTCCTCCCCATGCCGTAGCACATCCGGCTGTCCCTTTTGTATTGAATAATATAGCATATTTTTCCTGTAAAACAAGCGGAATGCAATCGTTTTTCAGGAAAAACACGAGTGTTTCAGTTTACGGCTGATTTTGGAAATGAACAGTATCTCCTGTCTCGATTCGCTCATTTCCGACAGGAGAAGATACCCTCGGCGCGAACAGCGGACACGTTCACGTCGGCATACATGGCGCGCAGCCTGGCGGTCAGGCTTTCCCGCGTCTCGAACGGCGGCGTAAAGAATCCCTTCGGCTCGTAGACTCTCCGCACAAACCAGTCCGTACGCCGGAACTCGCCCGCGATGTAGAAACAGCCGCAGAAGATCCCGCCGGGTTTCAGTACGCGGAACGTCTCGCGGAACGCCGCGTCCTTGTCGGGGAACGCATGGAACCCGTTCAACGACAGGACGAGGTCGAAACTTTCATCCGCGAACGGCAGCGCACCCACGTCTCCCTGCACGAATGACACGTTGTTCAGCTTCATTTCCTCCGCTCGTTTCCGGGCGTTCGCCATCATGTCCGCGGAATAGTCGAGGCAGGTAACGGACGCTTTCGGCAGGCTCCGGTACAACGGCATCGTCAGGACGCCCGTTCCGACCGGGACTTCCAGCAGTTTCCCGCCGAAACCTTCCGGCACGGACGACAATGCGTCGTTTGCCCACTTCGCCGCGAGTTCCCCGTTCAGCCCCCATACCACGGAATCCACCAGTTTCCCGATCAGCGTCGAACGGGTGATGATGCCGTCGTAGAAATCGGCGCTGTTTCCGAGCTTCCGGTAGGACGCCCTGATCTCATCATGTCTTGTCATAAGTTCATTTTCTCCTCAGGAAAACAACGTGCACATCCATGCGATCCCGGCAGAAACAGGCAGAAACGCCAGAAGATGCAGCAGATGGGATCGCCAGTTGAAACCGAACTGGTGCGGTCCAACCAAACCGGAGACTTCCGGGTAGTAGTGCGGAAAGAACCGTGAGTGGCAGAGCAGGAACCAGTCGAAAACCAGCACGTCGAACGCTTTCAGCGAGACCAGCATGAATAGGAACCGGAAGAAGAACTGCCGGAAGGAAAAGCCGTTCCGCACACCGTCCCATCCGCCGCAGATGATCGTGCCGATAAACAGGAATACGGCGAACACCAGCAGACACCACCCCAGAAGGTGTGCTCCGGGAAAACGTTCCGCTTTCGGCTGAACGGCCGCCTGAATGTCCTTCGGGGCCGAGGTGAACAGCCGCTTGTCCTGGACCAGCGCCACGGCGGCATAGAGCATCAGGAAGAGCGACGCCATCATGACGAGGGAAAGCACAACGGTCAGAAGCATGATTTCGAACTCCTGAACTAAGGCCGTCTGCTTATGATCGTGGCGTAGGAAGGCTTCTTGCGATAAATCTCCACATCGAAAAAGCCCGCTTGCTCCAGAAATTCCTTCAGCTGCTCCGGCGAATACGTCGTCATGCCATCGACGACCCGTGTCCATGCACAATCCGCGGATGCTACCTCAAGGAGGATTGCGAACAGTCTGCCCGGTTTCAGCACCCGTTTCACTTCTTCGAAGCAACGAGGCAGTTCAGGCCAGAAATAGACCGTCTCTACCGCCGTCACCAGGTCAAACGTACTGTCAGCATAGGGTAATTCAGCCGCAGAGCCCTGCTGTACGAATACCCGTGTGTCGAGCAGATTGGCATTCACCTTGCGCGCTTTCACCACGCTCTCGTCGGAGATGTCGATGCCATACACGATCGCGCCCTTGCTGCGCATGAGAAGCCTCTGAAGGGTCTGTCCGCCTCCACAGCCCACGTCGAGGATCGTCCATCCGTCCTGGAACGGAACATACCCCAGCCCCCAATTCGTCAGCGGGCCATGCCAGCAGTTCATCATTGAAAGCATCATGCGTCCCATCGCACCACGCGGATGAGCACAGTTCGAGAATAGTCTGCTAAGCAGGCTGTTTTTGCGCCGGTTTTCCGGCTTGTCCGCGGCATGATCCACACCGCGACCACACTCCAAACCAGAGTTTTCCATTGTGTTGTTCTCCCATTTTTAGCCGACTGTCAGGGCATTCACGCACCCGGCGGCATCTTATTCTGTCACAAATAATATAGCATCAAGTCGCCGAAAAAACAAATCCCGAGCGGTGGTTTTCTCCCGCGAAATGGCGGGAATGCCTGCAGAGCCGGAGGTGTTGACCAGCAAGCTCCGGCATCCATCATATTGAGAACCCTTTTCTCAAATTCCGGAGCAGGACGGATCATTAATAAGGGATTTGCGACTGATTTATGCTGTCGCGCGGAAAAGCATTTTTCGTTATCCAAGGTTGCGCTTTTTCAGTACTTCATACATTGCGCATACAAGTCATTGATTTTTCTGTCATTTGAGCATGTACAAGGAAATGGAAGGCAGTATGGTTGATTATAGTGTGTCCAAACAAAGAATCAACCCGGCATTATGACGATTGTTGGACGAAAATGGAGTATTGATTCATCAAAATGTCCTGACGGTTTCAGATCAGCATACAAGCGTTATGTGCTTGCCTGGGATGGATTGCCTGATCAGTTCCTGTCGAAACCAAAGATTGTCGAATATGAATCATTCAAGCTTAAAAGAAACAGAAGGTGTTATGCAGTTTTTTGCTTGCAATTCTGCCGAACAGAGTGTATCTTATATTGATTTCTGTTTTGTGTCCTGTCAATACGAGGTCACCATGAAAAAACTTTTCTATCTTCTTGCTGTTCTGTTTGTCGGTATCACTTCCACCCTCATGATGTCCTGTTCCAAAAGCGACAAGGACAAGCCCTTGATCGTCGCCTGCGAAGCAACCTCCTCGCCATACTGTTACTACCTCAACACGAACGTGGATCCACCGGTTGCCGGCATCGATGTTGACCTGGTGGAGGAGATCGGAAAAGCCCTGGGGCGTCCGGTTCAGTACAAGATTGTTCCGTTCCAGAATGTTTTCACGCTCGTTTCCTCAGGCGAGGCCGACATCGGCATCTCCGCGATCACGATCACCCCGGAACGAGCTAAACGTGTTCTTTTTTCGACCGTCTACGACATCTCCACGCAAGTCGCCGTCGTACCGAAAGAATCCGACATCACGGACGAAGCCGCGTTGAAGGAGGTCAGTGTCGCCGCACAGGAGGGGACCACCGACTTGGAATATCTGCGCGATGTCATCAAACCGAGAGTCGTCCTGCCCTATCTGACGCAGGAGGACGTCAATGCCTCGCTCTCCGACCACAGGGCCGATGCCGCCGTCATGGATCACCTTATAGCCGAGATCCTGGTCCGGAGAACCGGGGATGATTTCAGAATCAACCCGGAACCATTATGCGAAGTGCAGTACGGTTTTATTTTCAACAAGGGAAATCCCGGACTCGCGGAATCCGCCAATGCCGTGATCGAAAAGTTCAAGACTTCCGGCCAGCTTCACAAAAGCCGCGAAAAGCATATGGAGGAACTCTGGACGCATCCCGGCTACGGTGCGATGATAGACGAAAATGGAGTCAAGCCGTTTGTCGTCTGCCTCGATCCTTCGTTCGCACCGTTTGCGTTCATGAACCGGAACCGCCTGGCCGGTGTGGATATCGAAATGGCGGAAGCGATCGCCGAGGAACTCAAACGTCCGGTTCAGTTCAGGATCGTGCCTTTCTCCGAAATTCTGCCCCTCGTGATGAACGGTGCCGCCGACATGGGAACGTCAGGCATCTCCATCACGCCGGAACGCTCCACGATGATCCTTTTCTCCAATTCCTATGAAAAAACCACCCGGAAAATCCTTGTGAAGGAAAGATCCAAACTCAGCAGGACAGCCGATCTGGAAGGCAAGGTCATCGGGGCCGAGAAGGGCACGACGAACGAGGAATATGCCGTCAACAAGCTTCATGCGAAAAAGACGGTCCACTACGATAATGCCGAGGAAGGCATCAGGGGCCTGCTCAACAACGAGATCGACGCCTACGTCGACGATGAGAGCGAAATTGAGTTAGCCATGGATAAACACAAAGGCCAGGTCAAGTTGATGCAGGTCGTCATTCGCCCGGAGGAATACGGATTCGCGTTCCGTCAGGGCAATACCGAGGCGAAGACCGCCGCTGACACGGTCATCGACGCAAAACGCCGGAACGGCGATCTTCAGGCGCTTTTCCGCAAATACACCTCCATCTACCAGACGATCGGCCTGGACAACATCTGATTCATGTTCGACATACTTGCAGCCCTTTCACGGGGTTGCTGATGGAGGGATAAGGTACACAGTTTATTATACCACATCCCAGGCAAAAAAACAAGCGGGAAATGCCGGAATTGCAGGGAAACATGTGGTCACAATACAGCTACCTTCTTTTTGCCTTCCCTAAAAGACCTCGCTTTTCTCCCATTTCGAGATTGCATCAAGGAACTTCGGCACGACGGCATGGAGCTTCACCACGCCGATGCCGGGAGTGCCTTCCGCCTCAGCCAGTGATCTCGGCCTGCTTGAACGCAAAAACGGGAAACGCAATGGCGTGTGGGAAGTCAAGCCTTGACAGGAGAAACGATTTTCATAAAAAACGCCATCCAATAAAATGACTGATTTCTTTTCGGTAAATATCATAAAAAATCATTTGAAAAGCGATTCAGGATGGTGTATATTGCCTATACAAAACAAAAGGATTTGTTCATATCATTCAGAATAATCCGCAAAACTCCCTCCGTATTCAACATTCAAAGAAAGGCCTGATATGAAAGAAGCAATGAAGCATTGGAAATGTTTTTTGAGGGGACTCGCTGTATTCGCGCTGTTCATTCTGGCAGGATGCAGTTCCGTAGACAGTGGAAGCAGAGTGCGAGTTTCCGACTTCAAAGTCAAGCGAGGAACAAACCTCAGCCACTGGTTTTCACAAACTCCCGTGCGAGGGGCTGCACGTGCAGCCAGAGTAAAGGAAGATGACTTCATCCGCTTGAAAGAATTTGGATTTGACCATGTCAGAATCCCGATTGATGAAGAACAATTCTGGGACAACAACGGGAACAAACTGACGGATGCATGGGAACTGCTGGATGCGTCCATCAAGCTCGCACTCAAGCATGAGCTGCGCGTTATCGTGGATTTGCATATCATCCGCAGTTTTTATTTCAATGCATCCATCGAAGGCAACAATACGAATACACTTTTCACAGAAGAAAAATCACAGGAACAACTTCTGAATCTGTGGAGAGAGCTTTCCGCGGCGCTGAAAGGATTCTCGACAGACTGGGTGGCATACGAATTTCTGAATGAACCGGTCGCGGATGATCCGGAACAATGGAACGATCTCATCGCGAAAGTACATAAGACTTTGCGTCAGCTGGAACCCGAACGCGTACTGGTGATCGGGTCCAATATGTGGCAGGATGTGGATACATTCAAAGACCTGAAGATTCCGAAGGGAGACAAAAATATTCTGCTCAGCTTCCATTATTATAAGCCGATGGCAGTAACGCATTACCGTGCAAGCTGGAACCCGGTGGGCAAGTATTACGGTCCGATTCAGTATCCCGGTATTGTGATTGCACTGGCTGATTTCGACAAACTGCCCGAAGCGCAAAAAGAAACATTCCGATCTTTTACAACGAACTGGGATCGCAGTGTGCTGAGAGAACAGATTCTTCAGGCGGTAACGGTGGCAAAGAAACTCGGTCTGCCCCTCTTCTGCGGTGAATGGGGTGTGATTTCCTCGTCTCCGCGTGAGCCCGCTTATAATTGGTACCGCGATATGATATCCGTGTTCGATGAGTTTGACATCGGCTGGACTACATGGAATTACGATTCAGGGTTTGGATTCTGGAATCCCTATTCAAAACAAGTATCCGACAAGACCATGCTTGAAATCCTGACCTCAGGGAAAGGTCTGAAGTAAATTCAGAAAGAAAAATCATTCCGTGAAGAAAAGGGAGGCTTCACGGGGAATTGTTTCCCGTTTGTCTGTCAAGGGAAACGTCCCCCCGAAATGGAGAAACACCATTTTTTGAGCTGATTTCAAATGTCCTGCCGGAACGAGTTCGTCAGGAACCGTTCAGTTGAGCGAACTTTTTTAGCAATGTTAGGGTTATATTAGGAATGTTTCACTTTTTTTTGAACGGAATTGGAGGTAGAAGATCATGGGCATAGGTGGAGGTATCATCGGCGGCATTCTCGGAGGAATGTTCGGCGGCTGGTGGGGTGCCGCAATCGGTGCATGGATTGGCGCATCAATCGGCAATTCCGACACAGATCAGGATAAACGACCGCTGGAGACGTATTGCGATATCTTTCGCTGTTTGGGGCAGCTCGCAAAATGCGATGGTCGCGTGACGCAGGACGAAGCTGAACTGGTGTCCAATTTAATTAAAGAGCTGGACATCCCGCAAGACAGCAAGTCCGGCATGAAACAGGCATTCAACGCCGGGAAAACACAGACTGTGCACGACTTCACCATGGCAATCCGTAGGATCGCGGCACGAATTAAAAACATGGATGCCCGCCGTTCTCTGCTGGAAGTCCTCTGCGCGCTAGCCATCGTGGATCATTCACTCACGCAGGATGAACGCATTCTGCTGACAATCGCGGAATCAGAGTTGAATCTGCCTGGTTTCCTGCAGCATTTCTTTGCTGGTAGTTCGTCCGAATTTTCCGGAAACGCAGAAAACGCGTCCTCGTCCGGACGTGATTCAGACAATGCAGGCGGGCGGAGCCGCTTCGCTGATGACGTCATGGCGGACGGCATGACGCTGGACCAGTGCTATGCAACGCTCGGCTGCACGAAAGATGCGTCAAACGAGGAACTCAAACGCTGCTGGCGGGCCAAAGCGAAGGAATTTCATCCGGATAAGGTTGCGGCAAAAGGCCTGTCTGCCTCCGTCATCGAACATGCAAAAGTGCAGATGCAGAAAATCAACAACGCATACGAGGCGATTTGCAAGTCGCGCGGAATCCATTCGTGAGTAGGATTTCGGACTCCGAAGGGCCTGCGTTTTTTGATGTTTCTTTCGCTTGATTTTTCCGTGTTTTCATGCTATTGTATGGAATTGAACCGGAATTCAGGATTCTTCCCGGTCATGCAAGAACCACCCACCCCAAGCATGAAAGAACGATCCTCATGCCTATGTCCTATCCGAATAAAACTCAAACCGAGCTTGCCGGGGCTCCGGCGAAAGACGACATGCCGCGCGAATCGCTCGCCGACAGGATCAGGCCGTTCATTCTGGTCTTCCTGTTGGTGGTCCTGCCCATCGCGCTGTTTCACGCGTTCACGCAGCACATGTATGTTTGCCGGATCCCGGCGGGGACCAAGTTCGTCAACACGCCGTCCATCCCCCCTCCTCGCTCGATTCTTGGGGACTACATTTACGATTCGGCCCTGATCAGGAAATGGCATTGGGACTGGCTTATCCCGTACCTGGACTACCGGCACTGCATCATCCCTGAGGGCGCGGAGGAAATCGCCTTTAGATCGTTTACCGACAGCGATATCCGCGACAACCTCCGCAGTGTCTCCATCCCGAGCAGCGTGAAGAAGATCGGCGACGCCGCGTTCATGAGGTGCGGCAAGCTGACGGATATCAATATTCCCGGCTCCGTGGAACAGTTGGGCGACAACGTGTTTCTGGAATGTCGCAGTTTGCGTAAAGTCGTGATCCCGGGGAGCGTGAAGAGGATCGGCGACTGCATGTTCGAAGACTGCACCGGACTGTGCGAGGTCGTGATTCCGGATGGGGTGGAAGTAATCGGATACGATGCTTTCAGCGGCTGTACCGCGCTGCGGACCATTGACATTCCCGAGTCCGTGGAGTGGATCGATCAGGGAGCCTTCCATAGTTGCGGAGCACTTGAGGAAATCCGGCTCCCGGCGGGGATGGCGCAGCATCTGACCGAGGAGGAAAAACAACGCCGGAGGTTCGCGGGTTCGATCATTCCGTCGCCAAAGGTCTCGCCGTACACGTTCGCCGACTGCACCAGCTTGAAAAAAGTCACGCTCCCGGATGGAATCGAAACGATCGGCATGGAAGCCTTCCTGAATTGCGCCAGCCTGTCCGAAATCAACATCCCGGACAGCGTGACAGGCATAGGAAGTCGTGCGTTCTACGGCTGCCGCAGCCTGCCGCCGCTCACGATCGGCAAACGGCTTCAACACATCTCCGGCAATACGTTCAGCGGGACCCGCTGCGACCTCACCGTGCCGGACGATCACCCCTTCTTCCGCTTCGAGGACGGAATCCTTTATTCGAAGGACGGTTCCGAACTCATTTCCTGCGTGTCGCCGCCGGAGGGGCCGTACGTTGTCGCCCCGGATGTGAAGATCATCCGGGACCAGGCCTTTTGGTGTTGCGACGGCATCACGGAGATCCGTCTGCCGGATGGTCTTGAGGAGATCGGCATGGCGGCGTTTTCGGGGTGCACCGGTCTGAAGCACCTGGAATTGCCGGACTCTCTGCAGACAATCGAATATGGCGCCTTTTCCGGCTGCACGGGGCTGACAGGCACGCTCGCAATTCCGCCGATCGTCACGTCCATCGGCGACGGGGCATTTGCGAACTGCTCCGGCTTGACCGAGCTCACGATCCCCCCGAGTGTGGAAGAAATCCGTTCCGACACGTTCAGGGGGTGTTCCAATCTGAAACACATTACATTCCCGGACAGTCTGGAATCCATCGAAGATGGCGCCTTTTTCAATTGCAAATCGCTGGATCAGGAAACCGTGGAGCGCCTGAACGCCGTGAACCCCAATGCGCGTTCACAGTATCGCTTCCTGGAGTGACCGGCACGCCCCGTCATGACATCATGATGCCGCGGCAGAGAAACCATCAGCGTTCGGACTGAAGATAAGTTTCTCTCTTCCTTTTTCACCATCTCTCTTCGTCGTCCAAACCGTTTCTCCACAAAAAAAACGCAAGACCCGAGTTCAAGGAAAAAGCGGTAGGCATATCGGACTCCGAAGGTCCTATGTTTTGATTTTTTTGAGGTCAGACAGCTTTTCGCAGGGGGCATAACCCCTTTCTCCGTTTTCTCAGTGAACTCACATCACCTCACAGGAGGTCAGGTGAATTATGCGCTGAAAAGCATAAGGTTGCATTATTCACTCAAAACCCATGACCTCCAAAAATGGAGGACTTTGTCTCGCGTCTCGTATGCACATGCGCTATTTTTTTGAGCTTGTTTTCTCCATGACCGTCTCGAGTGAGTGTCGTATGAGTCATATTTTTAGTGTGTTTATGCGAAAGGCTACGCATATCAGCGCGGGGGAGGACCGGGTCCTCCTCAGACCGCCAAAAAACAGAGAAAACGGAGAAAGTGAGGGGCGTTTTGGGCCGATTACAGGGGGGCTACAGGGGGGAAGGGGGGAGACCATTCGCTTCAAAGAAAATCCTCTCTTTTCTTCGCAAACCCCTTGAAAACAGCGGGTTTAGGCTGTATGTGAAATGGGCGAAAAAAAGCGTCCTGAGCTCGGACGCTGGAGAATTCGGTGGTGGAGTATATGAGACTCGAACTCATGACCTCCTCGCTGCCAGCGAGGCGCTCTAGCCAACTGAGCTAATACCCCGAATCAAGTGTGTTCAATTAATATAGCATCGTTTCGCGGGAAGTCAAATTCAAAAGGAAAAAAGTCCGAAAAAAGTCGCAAATTCCCCATGAAAAACGAAAAATGGACACCATGACGGCCAATCATGAAAGCAGGCAGAATGACTCCGCTGCTCCCGGGCATCCCATTGAAAGGGGGGTCATGCCGCCGGATCCATGGCTGGAAGCGGAGCCTTCCGCGGGGACTGTTTTTCCGGAATGCCGAGGTGCAGATACAGGACGCCCAATTCGTTCAGGCGTCCGCTCCGGCGTTCTTCCTCAATGAAGTCGTTGACATACCGCAGCAGAGCCTCGTTTCCGGGGGGCAGCAGCGCGCCGAGCTGTCCGCGGGTGAACGGCCGGTCCAGCAGCGGCGCAGCCAGCCGGGCATCCTTTCCGGCATAAAACGCCGCCTCCATGATCTCGGTGATCATCACATCGGCCTTTCCGGCGGCGATCAGGGCGGGGATTTCCTCGTTGACCGGATGGATCGTCAGCACGGCGTCGGGGAGATTCGCCCTGGCGAACTGCTCGTTGAGGCCGCCGGGGTTCTCCATGACGCGCACGCCGGGGCGGTTGACGGCGGCGAGGGAGGTATATTTCCCCGCGTCCTCCGAACGGCAGAGGATGGTCTTGCCGTTTCCCAGATAGCCGTCTGACATCAGCGCCTGCTGTTTTCTGGCCGGAGTAATGGTGATACCGCAGAGCGCGAGGTCGAATTTGCGGTCGAGCGTGTCCCGCATCAGCGTCGGCCACGTGGTCGGGATATATTCGATCCCGACGCCGAGGCTGGCCGCCAGGTCTTCCGCCAGCGCAGCGTCGAACCCCTCGTAAGCGTTCGTTTCGGGATTCCGGTACGACATCGGGCAATAGTCCCCGGTCGTGCCGACGCGCAGGACGCCCCGCGTCAGAACCGCCTGAAGCGCATCCCCTTCCTGCTCCGAAACACGGCATCCAGCCGTCAGCAGGACCAGGATGAAAATGCATGATAGGAAAAGCGAACCGGCAAGTTTCGATCTCATCATTGTGAATTCCATTTCCATTTTGTTTTTCCTCTGTTCGATGAAAAATACTGTACGCCGTTTTTTCCCGAATTCAAGCGGGATCGGCAGGATATTAAGGATAAATACCATTTTTCGCCGCAGGCATATGGCCATCATTGTCAACAGGAAACGACACGGCGGGCGACGAATCGTTTTTTTCGCAAAAAGATGAGAAGGGCGGTTGACATTTGCGTGAAACGGGTGTATAGTATTTTCATTATGAAAACGATCTCCGTGAACAACAGCATTCGATTTTACGGCTTCTTCTGGCGATTTACCGCCTGACGAAGCCCGTTTGCACGTGTACACGCGAAAGTCATGACAACAGACGGGTCCGGCCCAAGCAAGGGTGCGACCCGTTTTCTTTTTCCAAGCAGACACAGCCGCATCCGGGCCAGGAACCCCCGAATGCGGTTTTTCTTTTTCCGACAACTTCTCAAAAACTTAAAATACTCCCCAACCCAAAGGACATCCCATGAACCAGACAGAACAGCCGATCAAATCGCCCGAACAGCTCGCGTCCGAACTTATGCCGAACGCGGACATCGTGGAGCACATCACCCGGAACCGCGCGGAACTGCGGCATATCTTCGACCGGACGGACAAGCGTCTGGTGGTCATCGCCGGGCCGTGTTCGATCCACAATGTGCCCGCCGCGCTGGAATACGCGGAGAAGCTCGCGAAGCTGTCGGAACGCGTCTCCGACGACATCAAGATCGTGATGCGGTGCTATTTCGAGAAGCCGCGCACCACGCTTGGCTGGAAGGGGCTTGTGTACGACCCCGACCTGGACGGCGGCAGCGACATCGCGCGCGGCCTGGAACTCGCCCGCAAGCTCCTGCTTGACGTGTCGGCGTACGGCCTCGGCACTGCAACCGAACTGCTCGACCCGGCGATCGCGAACTATCTTTCCGAGCTCGTTTCGTGGGCGGGGATCGGCGCGCGCACGACGGAATCCCAGACGCATCGCCAGCTCGCCAGTTCGCTCGACATGCCCGTCGGGTTCAAGAACAGCACCGACGGCAACCTGCAGATCGCCGTGGACGCCATCTGCGCCGCCCGCGCGCCGCACAGCTACATCGGGATCATGCACGACGGCCGCAGCGGAATCATCCGCAGCGCGGGCAATCCGTACTGCCACCTGGTCCTGCGCGGGGGCATCTCCGGCGAAAACTACTACGCCGCGTGCATCGACGCCGCGCTCCGCAAGCTCGAAAACGCGGGCATCCCGCGCACGCTCATGGTCGACTGCAGCCACGGCAATTCGCGGCGCGACCCGGGCCGCCAGCACATCGTTTTCGAGGACGTCCTGGCGCAGAAGCTCGCCGGAAACGACGGCATCGCGGGCCTGATGCTCGAAAGCAGCCTGCTGCCCGGCAAGCAGAACCTGATGCCCGGCGTGCCGCCCGATCCGCGCATTTCCGTCACGGACGCCTGCATCGGGTTCGAGGAAACCGAACGCCTGATCCTGAACGCCGCCGAACGCCTGCGCCACGGCACGCCGCATTCCGTTTCCACCGCCAAGCCGCGCGTGGCGTACCTTGGTCCCGCCGGGACGTTCACGCACGAAGCCGCGCGGAAAGTCTTCGCCGAGAGCGCGGAATACCGTCCGTGCTCCGGCATCCAGAACGTCTTCGCCTCCGTCGAGTCCGGCGAGTGTGAATACGGCTGCGTTCCCGTGGAGAACACCACGGAGGGCGTCGTGATCGGCACGCTGGACGTGCTGGCTTCGACTCCGCTGAAGATCTACGCCGAGACGTCCATGAACATCCACCACTGCCTCATGGCGTCCGTGCCGAAGGAGAAGATCGGCGTCATCTACAGCCATGTCCAGTCGCTCGGCCAGTGCCGGAAATACCTCGAACGCAATTTCCCGGACGTGGAGACCGTGGGCGTGGGCTCCAACGCGCGCGCCGCCGAATTCGCCGCGCTCAGCCCGAACGCCGCCGTCATCGGCGGGGAGAACATCGCCGCGCAGTACCACCTGAACATCCTGGACCGGTCCATCGAGGACACGCCGGACAACCGCACGCGCTTCCTGATCCTGTCCCGCGCGGAAAACACGCTCATGCCGCACGCGAAATGCTGCATCTGCTTCACCGCGCGCGAACGCTTCGGCGCGCTGCACGACTGCCTGGAGCCGTTCAAGAACGCCGGCGTCACGCTGACCATGATCGAGAGCCGTCCCTCCGGCTCCGGCTGCTGGCACTACCGGTTCTTCATCGACATCGAGGGCGCCGCGAACGCTCCGCGCGTATCCGCCGCGCTCGCCGGGCTGAAGCCGCTCACCGAAGAACTGAAGCTCCTCGGCAGCTACCCCGTGCTGTGACGGCACAAATCGCACCGTGACGACCGCCGCATGCGAGAGTCCGAAAAAGTGAAATAATTTAATGTTTCAACATTTTTTCGGACTGTGCTTGACTTTGTTCCGAGGGGAGAATATATTAATGAAATTCAGCGGCCGGGCGGCTTTTTCCTTCGGGATGCCGCCCGCCCCGGAACAAGCCAAACAACCCCCACATGAAGGAGTTTTCTTATGAAAGCAACACTCAAAACTCTGTCTATCGCATGCGGACTGATCGCGGCAGCGGCGCTTTCCGCGGCCGATTTCCACGACTGGGCGCCGACTCCGCCGATGGGCTGGAACAGCTTCGACTGCTTCGGCCTGAGCCTGACCGAAGCGCAGGCGAAGGAACAGGCGGAAGCCATGATCAAACAGCTGAAGCCGTTCGGCTGGGACGTCTTCGTGATCGACCACCAGTGGTATAATGACAACCAGCGCGGATTCCAGAGCGACGCCCGCCACCAGTTCTCCATGGACGAATACGGCAGATTCATCCCCGGACCGGAGCGGTTCCCGTCCTCGAAGGACGGCAAGGGCCTGAAGCCGCTCGCCGACTACATGCACGAACGCGGGCTGAAGATCGGCGTGCACCTGATGCGCGGCATCCCGCGTCAGGCCGTCCGCGAAAACACCAAGGTCAAAGGAACGAATTACCGCGCGCAGGACATCGTGAACATGCGGAGCACCTGCCCCTGGAACCAGGACATGTACGGCGTGGACATGAGCAAGCCCGGCGCGCAGGAGTACTACGATTCGCTGTTCGAGCAGTTCGCGGAATGGGGACTCGACTTCATCAAGATCGATGACCTGTCCCGTCCGTACGCCACCGCCGAGATCGAGGCGATCCGCAAGGCCATCGACAAATGCGGCCGTCCGATCATCCTCAGTCTCTCCCCCGGCGACACGCCGATCCAGAACGGCAAGCACGCCGACGAGCACGCGAACATGTGGCGCGTCTCCGACGACTTCTGGGACCGCTGGTCTCCGCTGTACGGGATGTTCGGCCGCCTGCACCGCTGGGAACCCTACCGCATCAAAGGCTCCTGGCCTGACGCCGACATGCTCCCGTTCGGCATCATCCAGTTCAACCGCAAGACCAATTTCACGCAGGAAGAGCAGAGATTGTGCTTCACGCTGTGGTCGATCGCGCGATCCCCGCTCATCCTCGGCGCGGACATGACCAAGCTCGACGACTGGACGCTGAAGCTCCTCACGAACAAGGAAGTCATCGAGATCAACCAGAATAGCGAAAACAACCGCCAGCTCTCGCAGAAGGGCGACCTCTTCGTCTGGACCGCGGACGTGCCAGGCAGCAAGGACAAATACGTCGCGCTGTTCAACGCATCCACGCCCGGCACGCACAACATCGATTACCAGAAGGCCAAATATCACAGTATCAAGGTCGGCGGCTCCGGCGTACGCGAAGCGGAGATCAAGGCCGACATCGGCGGATCGAAATCGTTCGCGCTGGCCGTGACCGACGGCGGCGACGGCATCAACTACGACCACGCCGCCTGGCTGGAACCGGTCCTCTCCGGGCCCGCGGGCACGAAGAAGCTCACCGAACTCCGCTGGAAAAGCGCGTCCCAGGGCTGGGGCAACACCCGCGTCGGGCAGACCTCCGACGGACGCCAGATCGACGGCATTGGCACGCACGCCGCCTCGGTCATCATCTACGACCGACCCGAAGGATACGACACCCTCACCGCGCGCGGCGTCCTCGCCGACGGCATGGAACGGCAGGGCGGCACGATCGAGTTCCTGGTCCTGACCGACGAGGCGTTCGACGTGGAAGTGAAAGACACGGCGGAAGTCTCCGTCGACTTCTCCGAGCTCGGCATCGGCAAGAAAGCCAAAGTCCGCGACCTGTGGGAAGGGAAAGACCTCGGCACATTCGAAGGCTCCTTCTCGCGCGTCCTGAAGTGCCATGACGCGGGCGTCTACCGCATCACTCCGGTCGACTGAGCATAACCTCACGTTTCAGGAATTCAGGCGGTCTTCCCTTTTCCGGGCGGACCGCCGTTTTGCATGGTGAGACGGGTTCGTCCGGTGCGGCAAAGCATAAGGAAATGGGGATGTACGATTATGAAGCGTCGTCAGGCGAGCTTCAGGACGGCGGAGAAGGCGCCGTCATGCGTATCGGAGGGGAACAGGGTCTGTTCGCGAACAAGCGTGAGTTCGGGATACTCGGACAGAAGCAGCTGGACGCGGCCGAGATTCTCCTCGAATTCCAGGCTGCACGTGGAATAAAGCAGCGTGCCGCCGGGCCGGAGCATGGAAACCGCGCTCTTCAGGATGGCGTGCTGAAGAACGGCAAGCTCGGCAAGGCGTTTTTTCGAGAAACGCCAGGGGACATCGGGACGGCGGCGGATGACGCCGGTGTTCGAGCAGGGGACGTCGGCGAGGATGAAGTCGAAGGACTGCGGCGGAAGCGGGAGTTCGCGGGCGTCGGCGGCAAGGGTTTTCGCCTTCACTCCGGCGCGGCGGAGATTGACGTTCAGCGTGGAAATGCGCTTTTTGGAACGGTCTGCGGCGGTGATCTTCGCGCCGGGTGCGGCGAGCTCGGACAGCATGATGGTCTTGCCGCCGGGCGCGGCGCACAGGTCGAGGATCGCGCCGGACGGTTTCGATTCCAGCAGGCCGAGCCCCATGGACGTGGCGGGATCCTGTACATAGACGGAGCCGTCCTGCAACAGCGGATTGTCGAAAAGCCCGGCGGTATTTTTCAGGGTGAAAAACCGGAAATCGCCCGTGTCGAAATCGGGATCGAAGGGCTCGGGGCCGAAATCCGCCAGCAGGGAAACGTCCGCGCCGGGGCGGAGCCGCACCGAAACGGGCGGGTTGGAGGCGAACTGGCCAAGAATGGAGGCCGCGCGTTCGGATCCGTAGGCGGCGGTCCAGCGTTCCTGCAGGAGCGGCGGACTGTCGGCGGAGATGTGCGCGCGGTCAATTGAGCTGTCGCGGACATAGGCGCGGAGAATGGCGTTCACGAATGCACCGCCGCCGGGGCCGCGGAGCTTTTTGGCGGTGTCGACGGCAATGTTCACGGCGGATTGCCAGGGGAGCCCGGTCTGGAAGAAGACCTGCGCGGCGGCGAGGGAGACCAGAAGGCGCATCTGCTGGTTGACCTTGCCCTTGCGCGCGTGCTTGATGAGCAGGGAATCCAGAAAATACTTGTGGCGGAAATACTCGAACAGGAGAGAGGCGACGGCGGCCTTCGCCGGAAAGTCCCCGGAGCGGAGGTCGTCCAGACAGTCGTCGAGGGAGACGCCGTCATTTTCCCAAACGGTCAGGGCGGAGAGCGCGTGTTCCAGAATGCCCTCGGAAATGCGGGATGTCTTCAACGGTAAGCCTTTCTGTCGAGTGTGCGGGAGATGATAAAAAAAAGGAGCCGGGCGGTCGCCGGTTCGTGCTCCGTACTAGAATAATATAGCATCGGAAAGCCGCTTTTTCAAACGCGGCGAAGGGGAAAGCGTTGAATCAAAAGGAATTCGTCAGTCTTCTTCCGCGGGCGTCAGACGGGAGGGAACGCCGAAGGGGTCTTCGATCGTCCCGGACGAGCCGGGGAAAGCGGATTCCGGGCGTTTCGCGGCAGCGGATTTGCCGGAGAGCAGACGGCGGAAGACAGGTTCCAGGTCCTCGGACGGTACGGAATCGCCGGACAGCGCGGCCTTCCAGTCGTTGAGACGCGGTCCGTAGAGCTTTGCGAGCCAGGAGCCTTCCGGGAGGGACTGGAACGCGGTTCCGAGCGCGCCGAACTGCGAGAGGATGCGGTCCGGGACGCGGTCGTTTTCGAGCGAATCGGGGTCGAGGTCGTACAGGGAGCGGATCAGGCGTCCGAGAAGGACGCGGACCTGCTGTTCCGCCGAGAAATAGACGTCCGGCGGATTCGGGTCGAGCCGGGATAGGACGGCGAGGCAGTAGGCGTCGGCGGGCGGGGGCTGCGTCCCGGCAAGGGAGGCGGCGGAGCGCAGATGGTCGCCCATGTCCGCGGCGGAAGCGACCGCGGCGGGCGCGGCGTCCAGCATCCGGCAGACCGAGGAGACCCAGGCGGCAGTATACCGGGTCTCTAGGGAGAAATCGTAATCGGCGAATGCGAGTTCTGCGTCCATCAGCGGGGAATCGTAAAAGGAATCGCTCAGGAACGGGAAGGATTCCGCGGGCAGGTCGCCGTAAAGGGCTTTCAGGACAGGCGCGGCGTCCAGCAGGGAACGCTGGTCCGCGAAACGCGGCAGAAAGACGAGAAAACAGAGGCAGGACATCAGGAAGAGCAGGATCAGCAGCAGCGTGACGTGCGAAGCGCGGAAGGAATGCTTCTTCGCGGGATCGATGCGTCCGGCGGGGACGCTGAAGACCTTCTTCGCGGAAGACGGCTGCGGCGCGGGGGCGGATTCCGTTGTGGCGACGGGCGACGGCGCGGGACGCATCATGGCGCGAAGCGCATCGTTGAGCCGCGTGACGACCTGCTTGTAGGAAGGACGTGCCGCGGGGTCCCGGTTCATCATGTCGAGGATGATGGAAGCGAGCGCGGGTGTGATGTCCGGGCGGACGAGGTCGGGGGAGACAGGGTCGCGCACGATCCGCATGTTGACGAGCTCCTGCATGTCGCCCGACTGGAACGGCGGTTCCCCGGCGAGCAGGTGATAGAAGGATGCGCCGAGACTGTAGACGTCGCCTTCGGGGCCTTCTTCGCCCGTCAGGACCTTTTCCGGGCTGACGTACTGCGGGCTGAGCCACATCTTCGAAGAATCGAGGAATGCGGATGCGAATTTGCCGGAAGCGGCTCCGGCAAGCCCGAAGTCGGAGATTTTTGCATTGGAATCGAGGTCGAGAAGGATGTTCGCGGGCTTGATGTCGTGGTGGACGACGCCGAGTTCGCGTGCGGCGTCCAGTCCCTCGCAGACATCGCGGATCCAGCGGCAGGTCTCCATGACGGGCAGGCGTCCCTTTGCCTTGCGGAGACGGCTTTCGAGCGTGCCGCCGCCCATGTACTGCATGACGATGTATGCTGAGCCGTCCCATTCCCCGCAGGAATAGATGGACACGACCGCGGGATGGTTGACGGTGGCGGCGATGCGCGCTTCATGCAGGAAGAGCCCGGGGGAGACGCCCTTTTCCTTCAGTTCGGGATCGAATATCTTGATGGCGACTTCGCGGTCGAGCGCGATGTCGAGCGCGCGGTAGACGACGGCCATGCCGCCCTTGCCCTCGGGAGCCTCCAGAAGATAGTTGTTGAACCACTTCGGGACGATGAGCTCGAACGAGCAGGCGGGGCAGTTGACGCGGGAGAATGCCGGCATCTCGGAGACGTCGAGCTTCTGTCCGCAGCCCGGACATGCGATCTTGATCCTGCGTGGTGTCTGCTCCGCCATGGTCGTGTTCACTCCAGCCAGAAGGTCTCAAGGGGTTCGAACTGCGAGGCGATGCGGAAGGAAACGTCCGTCCGGTGCAGTTCGGAGAGGCGTTTTTCCGCCAGATCGGCGACGACAGCGGGGTCGTTGCACTCCTGGCTGAGGTGCGCGAAGACCAGGCTGCGCGTGTTCGGGGAGAGAAGATCTTCGAGCGCCTCCATGGCGTCGGGGTTGCCGAGGTGGCCCTGTTTGCCCGCGATGCGGCGCTTGAGCGTGATCGGACGCGCCGAGGTGCGGAGTTTGAAGGGATCGTAGTTCGTCTCCAGCACGAGCAGGTCGCAGCCGCAGAGTTTTGCCTTCGCGAGGTTGGAGACGAATCCGAGGTCGGTCGCAAAGCCGATCTTGTGCGCGTGGACCGAGAAGGTGTACGCGACGGCGGGCGTATCGTGCGAAACGGAAAACGGCTCGATGTGGATGCCGCACAGTTCAAGCGGAGATCCGGGCGTGATGAGGATCTTGTGTTTCGGGACCTTTCCGGCGCATTTCGAAAGTTCGCAGAAGGTCTCCGGGAGAAAGTATGCGGGGATGCCGAGGCGGTCGGAGACGATGCGGCAGGCGCTGGTGTGGTCGGAATGGTCGTGCGTGATGAGGATGGCGCGGAGCGAACACGGATCGACCCGAACGCGTTCGAGGCGGCACATCAGCTCCTTCGCGGAAAAACCGGCGTCGAGCAGCAGATTGCCCTCCGGCCCGTGGATGACCGAGGCGTTGCCCTTGCTGCCGCTGCCGAGGATGGTGCAGCCGAACGCGCGGGAGTGGGAGTGAGCGGGAGCATGCGTGTTTGCGGGGGATGTTTCTGCCGGAGAGATCATGGTCGCCTGAAAAAGATTCGATCAGAAAAAGATAGAATACTATAGCAGAAAAAACCGGAAATGCAAACAGAAAGCTTTCCGGAATCAAAGCAGGTTGTTCAGCAGGGGCTTCAGGAATTTTCCGGTGTAGGACTTCCTGCAGGCGGCGACTTCCTCCGGGGTGCCGGTGGCGATTACGCGTCCACCCTCGTCGCCGCCCTCGGGACCGAGGTCGATGATGTAGTCGGCGGTCTTGATGACGTCGAGGTTGTGCTCAATGACGAGGATGGTGTTTCCCTTGTCGCGGAGCATCATGAGGACCTGGAGGAGCTGGCGGATGTCGGCGAGGTGGAGCCCGGTCGTGGGTTCGTCGAGGATGTAGAGGGTGTTGCCGCGCGGAATCTTGGCGAGCTCGGTGGCGAGCTTGACGCGCTGGGCCTCGCCGCCGGACAGCGTGGTGGCGCTCTGTCCGATGGAGATGTAGCCGAGGCCGACGCTTTCGAGCGTCTTGAGCTTGCGGGCGATGGGCGTGACGGCGGAGAAGAACTCGACGCCCTCGGACACGGTCATGTCGAGGATCTCGGAGATGTTCTTCTTCTTGTAGGTGACGGACAGCGTTTCCTCGTTGAAGCGGCGTCCGTGGCAGACCGGGCACTCCACATACACGTCCGGCAGGAACTGCATTTCGATGCGGCGGATGCCGTCGCCCTGGCAGTCCTCGCAGCGGCCGCCCTTCACGTTGAAGCTGAAGCGGCCGGGGCCGTAGCCGCGGACCTTGGATTCGGGGAGCGAGGCGAAGAGGTTCCGGATGGCGGAGAAGAACCCGGTGTAGGTGGCGGGGTTGGAACGCGGTGTGCGGCCGATCGGGGTCTGGTCGATCATGATCGCCTTGTCGATGAACTCTAGGCCGCGGATCTCCCTGTGCGCGCCGACCTCGCCCGCATCGGCAAGCTCGAAACGGTGTTCCAGCGCGCGGCGGAGAATACCGTTCACGAGCGAGGACTTGCCGGAGCCGGAGACGCCGGTCACGCAGGTGAAAACGCCGAGCGGGATCTTCACGTTGATGTTTTTCAGGTTGTTGTGCGTGGCGCCGAGGATTTCGAGGAACTTGCCGGACCCGGCGAGGCGTTTTTCCGGGACGGGGATGGACTCCTCGCCGGAGAGGAATTTGCCTGTGAGGGAGCGGGGGCAGTTCACGAGCTCGGCGGGCGGGCAGGCCGCGACGATTTCGCCTCCGTGGACGCCTGCGGCGGGACCGAGGTCGATCACATAGTCGGCGCTCTGGATGGTCTCGGGGTCGTGCTCGACGACGACGACGGTGTTTCCGATGTCGCGGAGATTCTTGAGGGTGGCGAGGAGCTTGGCGTTGTCGCGCTGATGCAGGCCGATGCTGGGTTCGTCGAGGATGTAGATGACGCCGACGAGGCCGCAGCCGAGCTGTGTGGCGAGGCGGATTCGCTGGGCTTCGCCGCCGGAGAGCGTGCCGGATTCGCGGGTGAGGGAGAGATAGCCGAGACCGACGTTCTTCAGGAACATGAGGCGGCTGCGGATCTCCTTCAGAAGTTCGGCGGCGATCTTGTCCTGCACGTCGGTGAGCTTGAGGTCCGCGAGGAAATCCAGCGCGGCGGACACGCTCTTGCAGTTGAAATCGTGGATGCTGGCGCCGCCAATCTCGACGGCGAGGCTTTCCGGGCGGAGACGCGCGCCGTGGCAGGCGGGACAGGTCTTCCGCATGGTGAGCTCCAGCAGGCGCGTGCGGACGCTCTCGAACTCGGAGTCCTGGCTGCGGCGCTGGAGGTTGGCGAGGATGCCCTCGAACGGCTTCTTCATCTCGTGGCGTTTGCCGCGCATGTAGAAACTGAAGTCGATGATCTCGTCTCCGCTGCCGTAGAGCAGGACGTGGCGGATGTCCTCGGGGAGGTCGCGCCATTTGGTGTCCATCAGCTTCGGAATGCCGTAATGGGCGGCGATGCACTTCAGCATGTGGTTGTAGTAGATGATAAGGCGGTGCGCGCCGCGCCGCCAGGCGGGGACGGCCCCATGGCGGAGGGTGGCGTTTTCGTCCTCGACGACTTTCGCGGGGTCCATGACCTGAAGCGAGCCGATGCCGCTGCACACGGGGCACGCGCCGTAGGGGCTGTTGAACGAGAAATTGCGGGGTTCGGGCGGGGAGATGCTGATGCCGCAGTCCTCGCAGGAGAGGTGTTCGCTGATGAGCTCCTCGGTCCAGACTTTCTCGCCGGAAACGAACGTGGCGTCGCGGTCCTCCAGCAGGAGCAGCATGACGCCGTCGCCGAGCTTCAGAGCGGATTCGATGGAGTCGTTGAGGCGGGAGGGTTCGAGCTTGCCGCAGACGAGACGGTCGACGACGGCCTCGATGTTGTGCTTGACCTTCTTGTCGAGCGGGGCGATCTGCTCGTCGAGTGCGATGATCTTCCGGTCGATGCGGGCGCGGACGAAGCCATCCTTGCGGAGCTTGTCCAGGACGTCGCGGTGTTCGCCCTTGCGGCCGCGGACGACCGGCGCGAGAATCATCATGGCGGGCCCGGCGGGGAGCTGGAGCAGGCGGTCTCGGATGCGCTGCGCGGACTGTGCGGCGAGGACCTTGCCGCACTTGGGGCAGTGCGGGGTGCCGACGTGGGCGTAAAGGAGACGGAGATAGTCGTAAATCTCGGTGACGGTCGCGACCGTGGAACGCGGATTGGAGCCTGCGGAACGCTGTTCGATGGCGATGGACGGGGAAAGCCCCTCGATGTGGCGGACTTTCGGCTTGCCCATGCGGTCGAGGAACTGGCGGGCGTAGGCGGAGAGGCTTTCGACGTAGCGGCGCTGGCCCTCGGCGTAGAGCGTGTCGAACGCGAGCGAGGACTTGCCGGAGCCGGACAGCCCCGTGATGACGGTGAGGCGGTCACGCGGGATCGTGACGTCGATATTCTTCAGATTATGTTCGGCTGCGCCGTGGATGATGATGTCCTGCATGTTGACCGCGTCCGTTTCGTGAGTTCAGGATGTGATGTGATCCGCCCCGGGATGACCGGACGGAGTCGAAGCGGGAATGAAGCGCGCCGCCTTGCGCTGCCTGCGTTTCTCGAACTGGAACATCTGAATGGCGTTCCAGCTGTTGTGCCAGAGGATGTAGAAGAGCGGGCCGAGGGCGGCGACGGGAGAGGCGAACGTGATCGCCAGATAGATCGTGAAGGAAGTGTTTTTCTGCCCGAGGAGCTGGCTGGATTCGAGCTTGCAGCGGCGCGGGCCGATCAGCCATCCGACGAAGAAATTCAGGATGCAGACCGCGAGCGTGGCGCAGCCGATCTGAAGAAGGATGACGACCGCACTGACTTCCTGCCGGTCAAACGTGGTGCGCGCCATGCCGCCGAGGATGAGGAGCATGACCGACCACGCCCAGAGCGCGTGCGGGGCGATCTTGTACTTGGCGAAGTCGGCGAGCCACGGCCAAAAATGCAATAGGACGCGCGAAAGGAAGACGGGGAGCGCCATCACGAATGCGATGTTCAGAAAGACTTCGTTGACGAACCGCCAATCCATTTGTCCCGTGACGACCGGGAGCAAGCCGATCAGGAAGAGCGAAATGCCTAGGTCGCTGATGAGGAAGCCCATCAGGACCGTGGCGACGTTTCCGCCGAGAAACGCGATCACGACGGGGGCGGCGGTGGCAGTGGGTGAGATCGCCGTGAAGAAAACCGCCTTCGCGACCTCGGTATTGCCGCCGCAGAGCCAGCATGCCAGAAGCCACGCCAGCACGCCGATCGCGAGGTTGGCGGCAAGCAGATACCAGTGGTACAGGCGCACTTTCAGGCCGCTGAACTTGATGCCCAGGCAGGCGTTCAGGAGCATGACGACAAGCAGCCAGCGGACCATGAAGGATGCACGGGACATCCAGGGGAAACAGAGTCCGATGAAGAGCGGGATGATGATCTTTGCCGGCTGGCTGAGCGCTTTCCACATAAGGAGAAATCTTCGGTAGTACAGTAAAACGCGAATGCGAATAAGAAGAATTAATATAGCTCCAAACCGGATGATTTTCAAGACGGAAAAAACGTCCGCGCCGACAGGCGGGAACGAACGGCGAACCATTGCGTGTCGAACACAACCGATAGAAACCATATGCAGTTATGGATTTCGAAAGTCCGAAAGTGCGAAGAATCCCGTTTTTGTTGAAGAGTCCGTGCGGCGTCGCCGGAGCCGGAAGAATGATTTCCCGCAGCAGGGAAGATCCGGAGAAAGCCTCGGAAAGACGGGGGATGAAAGATGTTGTGCCGCAGGGAAATGGAGATGGATGACGTTGTGGCGTCGTCCGCACGGATTCTTTTTTTTTACATGAACCGGATTGATTGCTTTGCTGTGGAGACGGAGGAACGATGAAGCTGTCAGAATATTTTCTGCCGTACCAAAGGCGGTGGATCCTGGACGACGCCCGGATGAAGCTGTACGCGAAGTCACGGCGGATCGGCATCACGTATGCCACGAGTTTCCGCGTGAACGACAAGTGTCTGCGGCGGCCCGGGACGGTGCAGTGGGTCACCAGCCGCGACGAGTTCACCGCCCGCGAATTCATCACGGATTACATCGCGAAATGGGCTGCGGCGTCCAACGCGGTATGCCGCGGACTCGCCGGAGAAGACGCCGCAGTCATCGATCCTTTGCGCGGAATCCGCGCCTACACGGCGGAATACGGGAACGGAAGCCGGGTCGTCAGCCTGTCCAGCACGCCCGAGGCGTTCGCCGGGAAAGGCGGAGACATCCTGATCGACGAAGCCGATCTGCACAAGGACAGCGGACGGGTGATCGACATGGCGCTGCCATGCACCACCTGGGGCGGCCAGCTGGAAATGGTGTCGGCGCTGAGCGTGGACGGGAGCAGCGAATCGCCGTTCTGCCGGATGCTTCATGAGGCGGAACACGGCGCGAACGCGATGGGGTGGAGCGTTCATCGGACGAGCATCCTGGACGCCGTGGAAGAGGGATTCGTGGAACGTGTCAATGAGATGACCGGATGCGCCTTGAGCCGGGAAGAATGGCTGAAGCTGATGCGGGCGAAATGCCGCACGGAAGACGCCTGGCGGACGCAGTATCTGATCGAGACGTCGGAGGCGGGCGCGGCGCTGCTGGACTACGGCATGATCGGCGCGTGCGAAAACGATGCCGCGGACTTGGAAAAAGCCCTGTGCGAGCATCCGAAAGCCGTCCGCTATGCCGGATACGACGTGGGACGGAAGAAGGACGTCGCGGTATACTTCGAGCTCACGCGCATCGGGGACATCCTGTGGCAGAGCGGGTATGAAGTCATGGAGGACATGCCGTTCCGCATGCAGGCCGACGCGCTGGCGCGCCGCCTCGACGACGCACGGCTGGACCGGCTCTGCATCGATGCGACCGGGATCGGGATGATGCTGGCGGAGGAGATGCAGGAACGGCACGGAAAGTACCGCGTGGAAAGCGTGACGTTCACCGGCCCCGTGAAAGCCGCGCTGGCTATGCCGGTCCGCGCGGCGTTCGAGTCGCGGGGCATCAGGATCCTGGCCGACGATGTGCTGCGGCACGACCTTCATAAGATCGTGCGGAGCGTGACTGCAGCCGGAAACGTCCGGTACGACGCGGAACGCGACGAATACGGACATTCGGATCGGTTCTGGGCGCTTGCGCTGGCAGTCCACGCGGCGGGTCGCGGAAACGAAACACCGTGCGGGATCGACCCGCTGCCGTCGCCCCATGAACGGCGCATCGAGGAAAGAGTCTTCGGCTGGGGCTGGTAAACACACTGAAAAATGAATTCGATATGCCCGGCGGAACGGATCGAACCCGCGCGGGAATCAGACAAACCCAAAATAGGAGCAGGAAATGGGAACGGTAAGACAGGACGCGAACGGAGTCCCGGAGGAATGGACTCTGCTGCATGCGGGCGTGAACAGGCTCGTGAAAAACGGAAAGGACTATGAACTGCATCTGAGTGTGGAAGACCTGGATGCCATCGCGGCGTATCAGGCGAAGAAGGGCGAGGCGATCCCGATCGACTCCAATCACTATCTCCACATTCTGGCGGAAAAACACGGCGTGGAGGAAAGCGAGGCGCTGCGGCTGATCCCGTCGGGCGTGGCCGCAATGGGCTTCGGGACGCTGTTCCGTGACGGAAACGAACTTCGGATCCGGGCGGAATGGATGCCGGGCGCATACGAACTGCTGAAGGAAAAGATCTTCCGGTACTGTTCGCCGGTCATCCGAGGCCTGAAGGAAGGCCCGATCCGCATCACCAGCGTGGCGATGGAGAACGAGCCCGCGCTGAACTGCGAAGATGTTCTGGCCGCGGGCGGCGAGGACTCCGACCCGGAGGACATCGCGCGAAACGCAATCGAACTGAAGCGGCTTCAAGACCCGATCGAACGCGCACTCGGGCGTCTGCTCGGGAACGATCTCTGGAACGAGATCGTGCTGTCCGGCGAGAACGACGCGGAAAACGCCTTCGAACGGACTGCGGCCGCAATCGAGGCGAAAGCCGACGCCATTGCCGCCATGCGCGAAGGATTGGGCATGGCTGAGGGCGAACCCGATGAAGCCATGCCCGCCGCCTTGGCCGCCGTGAAGGAACAGGCCGGGCAGGCGGATGCCCTGCGGCACGAACTCGACGCACTGGCCTGTGCCGCCGAGGAAAAACGCAAAGCCGAACTGATCGAACGGGGGCTTCAGGAGGGAAAACTGACGCACGCGCTGGAAGGCTGGGCGAAAAACCAGGACTGCGCCGTGCTGGCGTCCTACCTGGAGCACGCTCCCGCCGTGGTGCCGGGCCGCATGACGTTTTCCCCGGACAAACGTCATACGACCGTGCGGAGCCTGACCCCGGCGGACGAGGAAATGATCCGGAAATTCGGATTCGACAAGAACGAATATCAACGCGCCATGCGAAGCTGAAGAAGCGACGCGGCGCAAAACACTCACAAAGAAGGAGACATCAACCATGTCAGCACTCACAGAAGCCAGAGACACCCGTGAAATCGCGGCCGGCGGCATCCGCTACACGCGTGAATTCACCGTCGCAGCGGGCAGCACCGTCTACGCGGGCGGCATTACCGCCGTCAATTCCAGCGGGAAAGCCATCCCCGCCACGTCCTCCGGGGCCATTACCGTGGTCGGCCGTGCCGAAAACACCGCGTCCGGCGGCGAAACTGTCAGGACCCGTTCCGGCATGTTCCTCTACAGTCCGGTCAGCAGCGGCGCGGTCACCCTCAGCGACCTGAACAAGACCTGCTACGTGAAGGATGACCAGACGGTCACGATGACCGGCGGCACTGCGGCCGTGGTCGCGGGCGTTGTCCGCGACGTTCTTTCGGACGGCGTGGTGGCGGAAATCGGCAACGGCCCGCGCTGAACCCGGTTTTCCGGGTGTTCATTTCAAACAATTCAACGATGAAAAAGGAAAATAAAGATGGAACTCAACCATGAAACGCTGTCTGCCATGCGCACCAGCTTCAACCTGAAGTTCAAACAGGCGGTCGAGGGCGCGGAGACGATCTACCGCGAACTCGCCGACATCGAGGGCGATCCGAAGCACACCGCCATGGAAATCCCGTTCCTCGACGCCTTCGCAGGAATGCGCGAATGGCTCGGCCCGCGCCAGATCAAGAATCTCGCCACGCACAAAATCCGCCTCGTGGAACGTCCCTGGGAGGACACCGTGGCGATCCCCGTCCGCGACGTGGAGACCGACAACTGGGGCATCTACGGCACGCTTGTCGCCGCGATGGGCGAGGCGGGCGAACAGCTGTGGGACACCCTCTTCACCGAAGCCCTGGTGAATCCGCCGAACTGGATCGACGGCGCCAGCTTCTACAACAGCAGCCGCAAGTACGGCCCGAGCACGATCAACAACGTCACGACCAATGCCCTGACGTTCGCCAACTTCGGCTCGTTCTTCACCCAGATGTACTCGTTCCGCGGCCACAACGGCCAGCCCGTCAACACCCGTCCGACGCACCTGATCGTCGGCCCTGCGCTGGAAGACACCGCCCGCGAAATCCTGTACTCCGACACCTACCGCGACAGCAACGACCAGGAATTCGCGAATCCGCATAAGGACAAGGTCAAACTGGTCGTCAGCCCGCGCCTGACCGGAACGAACGCCAACTACTGGTTCCTGGGGCGTTTCACCGGCGCGTTGAAGCCCATCCTGGTCCTGAAGAACAAGGAAGCCACCCTCACGATCCTGAACCAGCCGAACGACGAAAACGTCTTCATGGACGGCAGGATCCTCTTCGGAGCCGAAGCCTACGGCAACGCCGCCGCGCTCTTCCCGCATCTGCTGGGACGTGGCGGAACCGCCGCGGCCTGACCGGCTGCGGTGTAAACGGCTGACGGACAGAGGACGGGGAGGGCGGATGATCCGCCGTGAGAATCATCTCCTTGGCACGGAGGCGGGGCGCCCGTATGCTGCGGCAGACAGCCACCGCCGCACGGGTTGTCCGCCCTCCTTTCCTCGTCGTATCCGGCCGTTTCCGCCTTTGGCGCTTCTCTACAACAATGAAATGAAAGGATCTTTTCATGCCATATGCCACGATCAATGAACTGAAAGTGCGTCTCGGCCAGGATTACGCGGGACTATACGGCAACGACGAAGCCGGGACGGCGGCGGCGCAGGCCGACCTGGAGGCCGCCGCGGCTGAAATCGACGCGGCAGCCGGATGCCGTTACGAAACGCCGGTCGTTTCCGAACGCGCCGGAGCGCTGCTCAGCGACTGGAACCTGACCCTGTGCGAAGAGCGCGCCCGTGTACGTTGCGCGGGCGACACTCTGCCCGACAAACTCAAGATGCGCGTCGTCCATGTGCGCGAATCCCTCGAAAAGACCGCATCCGGCGAACTGGTCCTGCCCGGCGCCGCGGAGTCCGCGCGCGGGCAGGGTATTTCAACGGTCGCCTGCGACGAGCCGGTCTTCTCCCGTGAAACGATGAAGGGATACTGACATGCGCGCACTGGGTTTGATTTCCGGCTGGGACGGAGGCGGCTTCGACATCGCCATGAGGAATATCCGCGTACGCTCGACGCTGACCGGGACCGTATCCGTTTACGGGGAGGACGGCACAAAGGGCAGCCTCGCCGCTGCAAGCCGCCGCACGGAGATCGATTTCGACGGGCTTGTGGAGGGCGGCAACATCCCGGAAGCGGGTGAAACGCTGACTTATCAGGGAAGGACCTTCCTGATCACGTCGGCGACCCTGACCGCGGAAAAAGGAAAGTTCCAACGCTTTGCCGTGCGTGCGGAGCACAGCGACGAAGCCGAAGTGTCGAGTCTGTGACTGCATGCGCGGTGCACGGGAAACGGTTCAAAACAAAAAGCAACGGGAGAGAGAGATGAACGGGGAATCGGGAATTGCGGAAAAGACGAAACAGGACGAGTATGATCCTGAGACGGAAATCATCATGGAAATACTGAGGCAGATCAACGCCGAACTCGACGAAATCGCGGAGAAAATCGAGGAAATCGGAAAGATCGACTGAGACAGGAGAGGAATATGCTGAAACTGAAACATAAAAGCGTCGTCCGGAGCACGAATTCCGGCGGGACCACCTACCGCGAAATCTACTACGGGACGCGTGATGAAGTCGAGGAGCGGAGCGCCGAGCTGACAATCGGCGACCAGGACCAGACGGGCGAATACGAACTGGTGTCCTGGCGTACCCGCCAAATCGGCGGTCCCGTTTACGAAATCGAACTCGCATGGGAAAATCTGAGCACGGGGAGCAATTTGCGTTTCCTGATCGGAGGACATGGCCCGAAGGAGCACACGCTGGACGTGACCGTCATTGCCGTACCGTTGGAACGCCACCCCGATTACCGTACGAACTGGAATTACTGTCTCGCGGCCAAAGGGACGGATGAGACTCCGGCATGGTGGGCGACGGCGACGGATCCCATTCTGACGACGGCTCAACATGCAAGTTACCGCTGGGTGAAATCCCCGCAGTCCGTCTCCTCGCTCGGAGAGTCGTGGCATCTGCTGAAAATGCCGGTCATGAACTGCGAAACGTGGCTGATGCCAAGCTATACCATCACGGAGTTCAGCCGGCATTGCACCATGCGGGACGCGTCCTGGGCGGCGGCCGCATGCGCCGGAAAGATTTGCGAGCCGGCGCTCGGCGATTTCGGCGTAGGCGCGACGAACTGGCTGAACCTCGGGGGCCAGATCCATCCGGATGGACGCCGCTACATCGCGAAGGTCGTTTACAAGGCGTCTCCCGCTCCGGCCGGATGGAACAGCACGCTGTACGAAACGACCGGGGAGGACGGCGCATGAACACACCGAAACTGGAACCCGGCGAAAACCTTTTCGAGGTCCTCCGGGAAAAATTCAATGCGCTGGCCGAAGCTGTGGATCAGCTTGACAAACTTGCATCCGCCACCCCGCTCCTGGATGTTGTCGATACGGGAGCCGGCAAGCTGATCCGGTGGAACGGTCCTGATCCGGGAACGGAGGGTGCGGCGCCGTCCGAGCCGGTCGTTTCTTCCGAATATGCCGGGGCGTTCGCAGTGAAGCTTGTCGGCGGGACTTCCGCACGGATTTACAATGCCGCGATCCCCGGGGGAGAGTATGCCGGCGAAATCCGAATCGGAAACAGCTGCCGCAATATGCCTGCCGGAATGCTTCCGGTCAGTCCGGGAACTGCCGAGGACATTTATCTGACCGTGCATTACGATGCATCGGCCGTGACTCCCGCATTGGCATACGGTTTTTCGACGACGCTGTCCGAAGCGGTCACAGGGGATCAGGGATGGTACAGGAAACTGGCGCATATAAACCCGGACGGGACCGTGACGCAGCTGCATCTGAGCGGAGATATTGAAATCTGCGGGAGATGGATCTGATGGGCTGGGACGACTATCATCTGAACGATCCGACGTTCTGTACGCCCCTGCCTGTGATGCGCGGGCTGGTTTCCGCGCTCTGCGAACGCCGGGAAGCTGTGGATTCCGAGTTTCACTCGAGCTGTATGTCGTCCGGTTCTGCAGCTGTGATCGGGAACAGTCTGGCACATATCTTAAACGGGGAATGGTATAATGCCGCCGATCCGCGAAAAGTCCCGTTCCGGAAGATCAAAAAAGAATATGCCTACGACGAGATTTGGGGATACGACCGAAACCTTTCGTTCATGCACATGTTCGACGCATTTCTCCTCCAAACGCTGATGTCATATTCCGAAATCATGGGGTATGGAGCGCGGCAGTTCACGGACAGTACGGGAAACTCCGTTTACGGTTCGCTCGAAGATCTTGCATCCGCCCTGTCGGAAAACCTGATCGCGCCGCACACTGTTTCGGGGGCTTCCGGAACGATCGATGCCGACAATACGCTTCAAGTGCAACTGAGTGCCGCCTGGGCCGCACAGCGGGTGAGAATGCTGAAACTGCTCCGTTATGTGCGCGTCGTCAACGGCGGCTTCACGATGCGGTATGCCAAATCGCCCGGGGATTTTCACCGTTTTGGCGCATCTCCCCAGGATGCGTACGATGCGGTTCCGTCCTGGACTCTCTCCGATACCGGATTTGCCGGGTGGGAGACCCCGCTGGAATGCCGGGTGGAATGCTGGTACACCGGGTTGGATGCCCCCGACGAACGCTGGACGATTCATTCCGCCTGGGAAATCACGCAAATCACCCCGGACTATCATGGGTGTATGACGGCTTCCGGCGGAACGCTCAGTTTTGATGCTGTCGATCTCCGGGAACGTGATGAGAACGGGAATCCGGTGGAAGACGAATTCAACACATACATCTTCGATCCGCTTTGTACGAACATATCGTCCGGGGGCAACACGCTCGCTCTGACCAACGGCATCTTCGCTTCATGGGAATACGGATCGGCGTCCGGCATCGGCGGCCCGGATACTGTGCCGGGGGATTACATCCGGGGCTGGCAGGCCCGAAACATCAAAGTCATCTACGATTACGAATCAAATTACAAATTCAAGCAAGGAGAATGATATGCAGGACATTGTTTTTTATGCGGTCGCCAACGAAACGCTCGGCAGCGTGCGGGATTATGCAAACGCCCGGAAAAGGCCCGCTCCGATTTTGACGCTCGGAGTGTCCGTCTGTTTGCGAATGAGGTTGTTCGCCGCCCAGAATGATGCGACGCCGTATCCGATGGACTCGTTCAACGGCATCGTGGATTGGCAATGGCGCATGGACGATGACCTTGACCGAAACACAACGTGCAAACTGGTTGCCGATGCCGACAGCATCTCGGTTCATACTGCAAACGGTGTGTTCGACGGCAGCACTCTGCACTTCACGGAATTCGTGATCCCGATTTCCAATATGAACACGCAGGAACTCGCAACATGGATCGGCAATGAAAAAAAGCGTTCCGGCCTGACCGGAGAACTGGTCGGATACGACAACGCGGGAAATGCCGTGTTCGTGCTTCAGATCGAGAATTTCACAATTCGGAACCGTGTGGGCGGACTAGGAGATCCGACCGCGATGGATCAGGAAGTCGTGACCCGTACGCAGGCGGAAAGTCTTATTCAGGCAGCAGTTTCGGCTTCGGCAGATACGAAACAGGATAAATTGAATTTCTCCAACGCAGGAACGGGCATTTCCATCTCTTCCAATGGCGTAATCAGCACGGACGATGTACCGCAAAGCGTTGTCACAGGGCTTTCGGCATCCCTCGCGGCGAAGCAGAACAACATCTCCGCGGGCGACCTGATGGAGATTTCCGGGACCACGGTAAACCGCAAACGGTACATGAACATCATTGCGGATTCCAGCATCATCACGCGAACCATCACGCCAGAAGGAAGCCAGACTTCCGTTTCCGCTTATGTTATGGAGCCGGGCAACGCATACAAGATCAATGTCACTTCGTCTGCCAAGTGGCTTGCGACTACGGCGGCGTTCAAGGACAGCACGGGGACGTGGGGTATTGAGGGCCACATCGAACTCTTCGTCGCGGGAACGGGGTATGTCCGTACGGATTCCAACGTCATCCTCGCCGATGCGCTGGAGCCGGATGCGGTGAATAACTGCACGTTGAGATTCCACGACGGGAAATGTATCATTTCCGTCGAAGACCATGTGTACGGATACATTGTGGTATCCGCGACCGGGACCACAGCCGGAACGCTCCCCTATGCACTGCATGATGTTTCCAGTGAATACATTGCCTTTGACGCCTCTTTGAACGGTCAGACGCTCGACCTCGGCGGCGCGACGACCTACGCGGGCGAAAAGCACGTTGTCGGCAACGGCTACACGGAAACCGTCCTCAGCGGCGGCATCGTCTGCACATCGAAAACGACCTTCTCCAACCTCAGCATGAACGGCGTGGTTGTGAGTTCTGGCACGCTCACACTGGGCGACGTGTTCGTTCAGAACGTTGCGGTCAGCGGCGGCGGTTTGGCAGTCGAAAAGGTCACGGGAGACGGAACCGGCGTGGTTGACCTCGGTGCAACGACCGCCATAATGCAAAACGGTTCTGCCTCAGGTTGTACATTTACGAATGGCGGTTCGAGCGGAGCAACGTCCGGGGCGTTTCTTTTCACAGATGGAATGTCCGCACAATTCACCTCCTGCACGTTCAGCGGAAATACAGCCGCCACAAGGATTGGAGCTATAGGAGTTGCTTGCGATACTGGCAAGGCGACCGTCTTTTTAAGCGGTTGTACGTTCAGCGGAAACACGTTGAATGACATCGCCATGAAACGCGGCGCAAAAGTCGCGATTGTTGACTGCTCATTTTTGGACAACATTGCCAATATCTACAATTACTCCAACGCGAGTGCTACGTTTGGCGGGACTATTGTATATAAAGGTCGCACGGACAAATACAGCACCCCAAGTGGGGAGTGGTCGGTTTCGAGCGGCGCAGTCATTGACTTCACGGGGAATGAAAATGCCACGCCGTGGAATCCCGGATGCGGCGTGACCTTCGCTCCGGGCGGTGCGAACGTGTATCCTTCCGCTGGTTCCGCTTCGGCTTACATGCTCGACGGCATGACTGTTCCTCAAATCGGCAATACGAATGTGGTGAATCTCGGTGGAACGAACGTCACAGTTTCCGGCGGCGGCACGGCGTATGCGAGCGGTTGCACATTTACGGGTGGTTCGGGCGGTATTCGTTCGTCTAATGCGACTGTATACCTTTCTTCCTGCACGATTAGTGGAATGAATGGGGCGTACGGTGGTGGGGGTGCGGTCAATTCTGGCGGTACACTCACGTTAGATAAGTGTATCGTAACCGCTAATTATGGCGCCTTTGGTGGCGGGGTGTACGCAGGCGGAAGTAGTGTTCTTAACATTGATAACTCTGTCATAAGTGGTAATTCTACGACTGACATACGACTCACGGACGCTACCATCAATATGAGCGGGAGTACGGTTGGATATATAGTTACCTCCGGGGGGACAGTTGTTATCACCGGAGAAAATAGGGTTGATAAAATCATGTCCGGTGGGGAAAGTGCTGTTGGAGCCGTCAGCATCTCCAGCGGTGCCGTTGTTGATTTGACTGGCAATACCAACACCACGCCCATCAACCCCGGCGGCGGCATCACCTTTGCTCCCGGCGGCGCGACCGTGTATCCGTCCGCAGGTCAGGCAAGCGCGTATATGCTTGATAACTTGACTGTTGCAAGTTTGAGCAATACGAACTATTTGAACAAACTGGTACAGCCCTACGGCGGCAAGGTGAGCGGCGCCATTTTCTCCGGGCTTGCTAACTCCTTTGGCGGCGCAGTCCAGCTGAATAACTCCACGTTTGAGGCGGAAGGATGCTCGTTTTACGATAACACCTGCCTCAACAACAAAGGAGGAGCTATGTATCTTGCCGGATGTACCGCGTCCGTTTCCAACTGTGTGTTCAGCGGAAATGCTGTCGCCAACTGGCAGGATGGGTTGGCGATTTACATGGGGTCGAACACTAACGGCAGTGCGCATTGCACGATTGGAGACTGCGACTTTCAAGGCGTTCCTCCCGGCGGGTCAAAAGGTTCGTACTTCATTTACATTAACGGTGGTGGTACTGCCGTTTTCTCAGGCACAAACATCAATCCGATTACCAAGGTCGTTGACGGCGAACTTACCATTACCAGCGGGGCGATTGTTGACCTAACCGGAACATCCGCTGGCACTCCGATTATCGCAAATGCGGAGAACGGAATCATCAATATTGTCGGCGGCGGTGATGACCTTCCGACTGTTATCCGTGACAGTGCCGGCCATATTCATACTTTCGACTACGCAGATATTCAAGGCTCCACCATCACCAATCTTGGCTTTGTCTACGGGGCTGCTGTAACTTTCCTCGATTCCACGGCTGATTATCTTGTGTACTATACCACGGACGATGGTACAACCTATAGCTCTGCTACAGTCAACGGTTCTACCGGAACCTATACGGTGACTGGCGCGCTGGTGCAGCTCAACAAAGTAGGTTGAAACATAAGGAGGACTGAACAATGGAATACACAATCAACGGAAAAACTTACGATCATCGCCCGGACCCGCTGAAATTAACGGATGGATCAATCGTTTCGCCCGTGACGGACGAGTTGTTTATCCAGCTCGGCGGCGCGATCACGGACGACGGCGAACCGACGCCGCAGGAACGCATCTGCGCGGCGTTTGCCGATCTGATCGCGGACCTCGCGAGCAAAACCGACAGGATCACGCCCGCCGAGTTTCTCGCTGCGGCACAAAACGGCATCTCGTCCGACCTGATCGCGTTCGCACGGGATCGCGGCGTGTCTGAGGAGGTGGTCGCGGAGGGCCGCGCCCGGATCGTCGAGCTCATGGCGGACGCGCTCCGGTTCGGAATCACCTGGGCGGAACTCGTGAAGGGAGCGGCGGACAGATGACGCCGTCCCGTGCTCAATTCCTGCGTGCGTTCTGTCGTGAGTTCGGAGCCTTCGCCCCGGAATCGTTCTGGCAGGCATCGGGGGACGAGCTCGCCGCCGCATGCAACGGCGTCGGACCGGACCGATGGCCGGCATGGTTCCGGCACATGCTTTCATGTCTGCTCCGTCCGCTGGAGGCGTCCGCGGAAATTCACGACTGGGAATACTCTCTGCCGTACAAAACGTTCCGGTCGTTCACGGATGCGAATGCCCGTCTTGCCGCAAACGTCATGCTTGAGGCCGTGTACGATTGCCGTCCGGTCTGCATGCTGACCGGGATCCTCGCCGCTCTCATTTGTCAGATGTTCGGTTGGAACGCCTACAAGGAAGGGAAAAAGCGCATATGACGGATCAGGACAAAAACGAGATCGCCGCCATCTTCACCGATATCCTGGCTTCCTACGATCACGGGTGTCCGAACGGGATCGACGCGAAGACGGCGGATACGCTCCGCACCCTCGCCGAGGCGTTTCAAACTGGACGGAAAACGGCTATGAAAGCCTTCATCACGCTTGTCATCGGAGTAATCTGCGCCGCCGTCCTCGCCGGAGCAAAGGAAATGCTCAACAAATAACATTCAATTTCAAGGGTTCAACATGTATCGTCTTTCTTTGATTTTTGTTTCTGTCGCTGCAATCATTCCGTTCTCCGGGTGCTCCGGCGTCAATTCCGCCCTCGGCGGACTTGCGGAAAAATCCCTGTCCGGCAGCGGCACGGTTGCCATCCAGCGTGTCGGCGTCGATCCGGATACGGCCGCGCCCGTGCTGAAAAGCACCGTCATCACCGGGGATTACGCGAGTGCGCCGGAGGGGACCTATGCGCTTCAGTACCGCAGGCGGGTCTCGCCCGGCATCTTCAATTCCGCCGCGGTCTCGCACGAGGTCACGATCAACTACATCGGAACCGCCGACCATCTGACGGATGCCGCCGCCCTCATCCGGAGCGACTTCGGTCAGGAATTGTCGCAGGGGTCCGACGACACCGCTTCCGGGTCCGGACCGAACGGAGACTGATGGTTTTTCTTTTTGCCGTCGGGCAGGAGTTTCACCGCTCCCCCGGCGGCTTTTTCGTTTTTTCTTCCCGGCTTTTCCTCGTTGCGGGCTTGCATTTTCCGTGCGCAGGTGATACAGTATTGGAAGAATGAAAGGCTCGTGCGTCATCCGGGCGGAACCGCCGGCCGGAACGGCACGGCCGAACCTGCAAGAATGAGGGGGAATCACGATGAAGGAACCGAATCCGATCTGGAAATGCGCCGAGTGCGGCGTTGTCTTTGAAGCGCTTCAGCCCTGCGAAAAAGGGGACGACTGCATCCTCGCCTGCTGCGGACGCGGCCTGACGCGCATGATGGAAAACCGTTCCGACGGCGCTGGCGAAAAGCATGTCCCGGTGGCGGAGCCGCAGGGCGACTGGCTCAAAGTCATGGTCGGCGCGGTGGCGCATCCGATGCTGGAGGCGCACTACATCCAGTGGATCGAGGTCGTCGACGGCGACATGGTCTTCCGCAAGTATCTGAAGCCGGGCGACGCGCCGGAAGCCGTGTTTCCCGTCAAATACCGCGGCGGCCTCATCCTTCGCGAATACTGCAATCTCCACGGCCTCTGGGCCTTTACCATCCCGTAATCCCAAATAATCTTTACGATACCCTCACGAAAGGACACACGCACTATTATGATGAAAGCGATCCGGATTTCCCCCAAAGTCTGGTGGGTCGGCGCCATCGACTGGCAGCTCAAGGAGTTCCACGGTTACACCACGCGCCGCGGTTCCACCTATAACGCATTTCTCGTCATGGATCGGAAGATCACGCTCATCGATACGGTCAAGGCGCCGTTCTCCGGCGAGATGATGGAGCGTATCGCATCCGTCGTCGACCCCTCGAAGATCGATGTGATCGTCTCCAACCATGCCGAAATGGACCATTCCGGCGCCTTGCCCGAGACCATCGCCCGCGTGAATCCGTCCGAAGTCTATGCTTCCACCCTCGGCGTGAAGGCGCTCGAAGCCCATTTCCACGACCTCGCCGGAAAGATCATGCCCGTAAAGAGCGGCGACGCCATCGAACTCGGCGAATCCTCGCTCAAGTTCGTCGAGACCCGTATGCTCCACTGGCCGGACAGCATGTTCAGCTACCTCACCGGCGACAACGTCCTCTTCTCGCAGGACGGCTTCGGCATGCACTATGCAGTTGCCAAGATCTTCGCGGACGAGAACGACCTCCCGACCATGCGCGAGGAAGCCGAACGCTACTACGCGAACATCCTTCTGCCGTATTCCCCGCAGGTCCTGAAGCTCCTCGAAGCCTTCCCCGGCCTCGGCCTCGACGTCGCTGTCATCGCCCCCGACCACGGTCCGCTGTGGCGCGTCGACATGCTGGGCACTCCGTTCGCGTGGTACAAGGAATTCGCCGAACAGGCGGTCACGCCCAACGCCCTCGTGCTTTACGACACCATGTGGCACAGCACCGAAAAAATGGCGTTTGCGATCGCCGACGCCATCCGCGAGACCGGATGCGGCGTCCAGGTCCTCTGTCTGGCATCCTGCACGCGCAGCGACGCCGCGGCCGCCATGCTGAAAGCCTCCGCCCTCGTCGTCGGCTCCCCCACCATCAACAACGACCTCTATCCACGCACGGCGGACGTCCTGACCTATCTCCGCGGACTCCGCCCCAAAAACATGATCGGCGCTGCGTTCGGCTCTTTCGGCTGGAGCGGCGAATCCGTCGCGAAGATCGAGGAATACCTGAAGGGCGCGGGCGTCGAACTCGTGGCGCCCGGCCTGAAAGTCAAATACGTTCCCACCGCGGCGGCGCTTGACCAGTGTGCGGCCCTCGGCAAAGCCGTCGGCGACGCGCTTCTCGCGCGCTCCGCTCAATAATCACACCACGTTCGAAACCAGAAAGGATTCTCCATCATGAAAAAGTATGTTTGCAGCGTCTGCGGTTATGTCTATGACCCCGCCGTCGGCGATCCCGACAGCGGAATCGCGCCCGGAACCGCCTGGGAAGACGTCCCGGAAGACTGGGGCTGCCCCGTCTGCGGCGTTTCCAAGTCCGATTTCAACCCGGAATGATTCCGGCTCCGGTTCCGCTCCGCCCGCTGAATTAGCGCCGGAGCGGACATAACGGTACATTGCCCTTCGTCGTCTTTGCTGCGACGGAGGGCTTTTTTGTCGTTTTCCATGCCGCTCCCGCCGCCATCCGCGGAATGATCGCCGGACAGACAGAAGCCGACAAAAAAAGCGCCGTACCGAAGCACGGCGCCTGAAAAAACGGAAAAAAGACCGGTTATTCCGCGGTGCAGCGCGTGAACGAAACGAGCTCGGCGGGGGAACGCTTGATCGTCAGCACGAGGATCCAGGCGAAGGTCCAGGTCACGAGCGTCACCAGGACGGACACGAACACCTGGAACCCGTTCAGCTCCACGCGGACGTCCCTGGCATTGGAGAGCGTCAGGCCGTTCTTCTTCATGCCGCGCGTCTGGCCGTGGGCGCAGAGTCCCCAGCCGAGCATGACGAATTCCCATGCGAAGAACAGGAACGCGGCGCCGAGTGCGATGCGTCCCGCCGTGGCGGATTTGATCCAGACTGCCTTGCCTTTTTCGGAGGAGAGGCAGATGTATTGTTCCTTTGCGACCTTGTCGTCGATGACGGACCCGGCCTTGTATCCGAGATCGGCGTCGAGTTCGGCGAACTTGGTCGGAGCGATCTTGAGCTTCGCCTTCGCGCCTGCCGGGGCCGGAGCGAGGCTGACGGCATCGGAGCCGAGACCTGCGGGCGCCTGCGGCAGGGAGGAGGCGCCGGACACGGCCACCAGGTAGACCGCAACGATGGCGGCGAGCTCCACCGGGACGGCCTTGAAAATCGCGAAGATGAAGTCGATGAAGAACGCCTTGAGGCGGGCGACCGGAGCGGCAGGCTTCGCCACGAATTTTTCCTCTTCGGCGAGCGCGATTTTCTGCTGGTCCGTGAGCTCCTGCTGGGAGAAAATGCTGATGTCGCGTGCCTGTGCAGCGTTTACTGCGAGGCGTTTGCGCTGTTCGTCGAGCAGATTGGTGAGGAAATCGAATTTTGCGGCGGTGGACCAGGACGGCATGGGGGATTTCTTCATGGGGCAGGTGGCCGTGACCTGATCGGACTCGACGAGAGCGGCGACGTCGGATTCCTCAAGCCTGAGGTGTTCGACGCCGTTCACGTCCTTGACATCATAATTCGCCATAATAAGACCTGTTTCGTTATCGTTAAGAAGTAAAAACCTTTTGAAAATAATAAGATAGCCGTTTCCGAAGGATTTGTCAAGTCGGATTCGCAAAAAAAGCGAAAAGACGACATGCCGAATGACGTCCGCACCGTCCCCCGCTTGACTTTCCGGCGCAGAGTTCTATATTATAGTTCAATCCCGTTTTATTCCTGAACTTCCGCAGCCAGCCTTCCTCTGGAAACACTTTTTCTTTCCCGGAACCCGACATGTTTTTCTCCCGCAGATTCTTTCCGTTCTTTCTGACGTTCTTCTTCGGCGCGTTCAACGACAATCTTTTCCGCAACGCGCTGGTCATCATGATCTCCTACCAGTCCGGCTACTCGTCCGGCACGGCGAACGCCCTGTCCTTCACGGCCATGGCGCTCCTCATGCTCCCGTACTTCCCGTTCTCCGCCACCGCCGGCCAGCTCGCCGACAAGTTCCCGCGCCACAAGCTCTTCCGCGCCTGCAAGATCATGGAATTCGTGCTCATGGTCCCGGTCTTCTTCGCATTCATCCGGGGCAGCATCTGGCCGCTGCTCGCACTGCTGTTCTTCATGGGCACGCAGTCCGCGCTCTTCAGCCCGCTCAAATATGCCTACATCCCGCAGATGCTGGAGGAACGCGAACTCCTGCGCGGCAACGCTTATGTGAACGCCGGGACCTACGTCGCGGTCATCTTCGGCGCGGTCCTCGGCAACTACCTGATCACCATCCCGCACGGCGGCCTCGTGACGGGCGCGGTCATCCTGCTCATGGCCGCCCTCGGGCTCTGCGGCGCGTTCCTGATCCCGGACATGCCGCCGGAATCCCCCTCGCTCCGCATCGACCCGAACATCGTCCGCGCCTCGTGGGACGTCCTGAAAGCCGTGTTCCGGGACAGGATCCTGACGCACTGCGTGATCGGACTTTCGACGTTCTGGATGACTGCCGCGCTCTACGTGTCTCTGCTGGCCGGGTTCTGCAAGGACGTGCTGAACGCGACGCCGCACCTCGTCCCGATCCTTTATCTGCTTTTCTCCGCGGGCGTTGCCATCGGGTCCGTGCTGTGCCAGACCGTCGGACGCCGCCGCCCCGTGATGCCGCTCGTTTCGCCCGCGCTGGTCCTCATGGCGTTCTTCACGCTCGACCTGTTCTTCGCGGCGCGTTCATGGACGCACGTCCCGGACGATCCCGAAACGCTCTTCGCCGTCGGCGAGCTTCTCAAGTTCCCCGCCTCCTGGCGGATCGCCGCAGACCTGGTGCTGCTTGCGGCATGCGGCGGCTTCTACTCCGTCCCGCTGAACGCCCTGCTTCAGCACAAGGCCGACCCGCAGGAGGTCGCACGCGCCGTCGCCGCGAACAACATCGTAAACTCCTTTGCGATCGCGATCGGCACGGTCGTTACCGCGCAGCTCATGTCGCACGGCATAATCTCCACCGTCGGTGTGGTCGTACTCGTCGCGGCGGTCAACTTCCTGACGGCGCTCTATCTGCTTCCGATCCGCACGGAACGCCTCCCGCGCAAATAAGACTGCGGATTTCAGGCCTGCTTTTTGCCGCGGCCGCCGGTTTTTCCGGATGCCGGAGCGGAGGTTTTCTTTTTCGCCGTTTTTTCCTTTGCTGCTGCGGCAGTTTTCTTCTTTGCAGGCTTTTCCGTTGATTTCTTCGAAGCCGCTTTTTCTGTTTTTTCCGGTGCGAGATTCAGGGCATCGAGCTGGTCCCACGGCGACGGAGCCGCCGGATCGGGTTCGGGTTCCGCCGGATTCCTGTCGCAGGCGCACGACGCATGATTGAGATTCGTGCCGCACATGGGGCAGATGCCTTTGCAGTCAGGGGAACAGTAGAAGCAGGACGGGATGGCGAGGAGAAGCTCTTCGCGGACGTCGTCCGTGAGGTCGACTTCCAGATCCTTGACCTTTTCGAAATGGAAGCAGAGCTTTTTCACCGAGATCGGGACGCGGATGTCGTCGAGGCAGCGCGCGCAGACAGTGGCGAGCGGGACGGACACGCTTCCGGTCACGATCAGGTCGGCGCCAGCCATGACCGCGGAAAGATGATAGGTGATGTCGCCCGCGGGTGCGAGCGGCGGATCGGCGTCGGCGGGAAGCTCCAGGATGTCGGCGGACTCCGTTCCGTCGAGCAGATACGGAGTGTCGGGAAGGATATGCGATGTGTTGATGATGATCATGATTTTGCCTGCTCCATTTTGTTGCGGATTGCGGCGACGACTTCCGGCGGCACGAACGCGGAGACGGACCCGCCGCAGGATGCGATCTCGCGGATGAGGCGCGAACTCAGGAACGAATACTCCGGGCTCGGCATCATGAAGAGGGTCTCGCATGCCGGGTTCAGTTCGCGGTTCATGAGCGCCATCTGGAATTCGTATTCGAAATCGGATACGGCGCGCAGGCCGCGGATGACCGCCGAGACTTCGAACGCATTCACGGCATCGGCGAGAAGTCCGGTGAACGTGACGACGCGGATGTTTGGAATGGACGCCGTGACGGTGCGGATCAGCTCGATGCGCTCCTCCGTCGTGAACAGAGGAGATTTTTCCGAGTTGCGCGCGACGGCCACCAGCACCTCGTCGGCGATGCGCGACGCGCGCCGGATGACGTCCAGATGACCGTTTGTGACGGGGTCGAAACTGCCGGGATACATGAGTCGTTTCATGGTTCAGCCGCCTCCTGGTTCGTTGGTTTGCAGCACACGTCGGCGATCCGGTCCGAGGAAAATACCGCGAGCTCCGGCGCCGACGGGTCGTAATAAGCGAGTTCCGAGGCATTCGCATATGCCGGAAGGACCTCCATCGTCCTTCCTTCCGCGGTCTTCGTGACCCGGTCGTGGAAATGCCCCGCGAAAACGACGGAGTCCGGCGGGCACGAGGCGAGATACCTCAGTGCGTGCGGCTCCGGGAAATAGTGTTTGTAAGCCTGGTTTGTGGTGCGGAGACGTTCGCGGACGTAATGCGCGAACGATGGCCCGAATGTGGGGCCGACCAGCCGCAGGAACCAGCGCGTCACCCGGTTCCGGATCATGAACCGGAGAAACGCGTAGCCGCGGTCCGACTTGTTGATGCGGTCGCCGTGAAACCACTGGAGAAGCCCGTCCTGATAGGCGTCCTCGCCGGCGTATGTGAATGCGTCGCCATACGTCTTCGCAACGAAGAACTCGTGGTTGCCCTCCAGAAATATGATCTTCCGCTTCGTTTTTTCCCGGCGGCACCAGTCCAGAAAACGCCGGTGTTCATCGTTTTCATAACCGGGCAGCGCGATCCAAAGGTCGAAAACGTCCCCGAGGAAAATGATCCCGACGTCTCCGGGCAGACGGGCGGCGGCGTCGAGCATGCGGAAGAAACCGTCCTCCGGTGTGCGGCAGGTCAAATGCGCGTCGGCGATCATCAGCCAGCGTTGGGACATAAAAACGGGACATCCTTTCCATGTTTTCGGTTCCGGCTCACGGCGGGCCGGACAAACGGACTATCTTACTATACCACGAAAACAGCAAAAAGAAAGGGAAAGTGTTTGACTTTTGAAAAAAATATGCCATATTAATACGGCTCGGATCCGAACGGCTTTGCGCTTTATGGCCGGGCTCGTCCGTCATGCCGCATGAACGCGGCCCCGGGAAGCGATATGCCGGCTTAGCTCAGCGGTAGAGCTACGGTTTTGTAAACCGTCGGTCCTCGGTTCGAATCCGAGAGCCGGCTCCAATTCGGAACTATTGGAACTTCAGAAACTTGCGGAAATGTTTCGGGGGGTTCTTTTTTTGTCCCGGGATTTCCCTTTCCATGCATTTTTTTGCCGGGAGTGCGCCGGAAAAGCACCCGCCCGCTTTTCCCGGATGCCGCGCCGGAAAACGAGACAGGGGGGGACCATTTTTTTCCGTTTTTTTCGAAAAAAACAGCCTTGCAGAAATCAGGATTTGAGATATATTATTAGGGCAAGTGACGACATAACCATCCAAGCGCCGCCGCGCCGGAGAACGCGCCTTATACGGGAGCGTCCCGGACAAAGATTCAGGCCAGAACACGACATGCAAATTTGAAACGGGCCAAACACTGACCGCGACGGAGAACGGACAACACAGCATGACACCGGACAATGACATCGATATCGTACAGGACGACCTGATGAAACAGGCGGATCAGAACGCCGCCCGTTCGAAATATAACGACGACAGCATTCAAACCCTTGACGCGCTCGCCCATATCCGGCAGCGTCCCGGCATGTACATCGGGCGCATGGGCGACGGTTCGCACCCCGACGACGGCATCTATGTAATGTTCAAGGAAGTCGTGGACAATGCCGTCGACGAATACATCATGGGCTTCGGACGCCGCATCGATATCGCGTCCGACCACGGCTCCTTCACCGTGCGCGACTACGGTCGCGGCATCCCGCTGGGCAAGCTTGTGGACTGCGTTTCGAAGATCAATACCGGCGGCAAGTTCAACAAGGACGGATATGTGTTCTCCGTCGGCATGAACGGCGTCGGCACGAAGGCCGTGAACGCGCTGTCCTCCCGGTTCGAGGTCACTTCCTGGCGCGACGGCAAATGCCGCACCGCCGTCTTCCGCGAGGGCATCCTCGACCATGAGGAATACCTCGATCCCGGCACGGAGCATTCCGGCACGCGCATCCGGTTCACTCCCGATCCGAAGCTCTTCCCGAACTACGAGATCCGTCCCTCCGAGGTGGAAAACCGCCTCTGGATGTATGCCTATCTGAACAGCGGACTTTCTCTTTATCTCAACGGGCAGCGGTATTATTCGAAAAACGGCCTGCTCGACTTGGTTCGTTCCAAGCTCGACGAGGGAGCCTCGCTCTACCAGCCCATCCACTACAAGGATTCCACGCTCGAATTCGCATTCTGCCACACGGCTGACACCGGTGAACGCTATTTCTCGTTCGTGAACGGGCAGTACACGAGCGATGGCGGCACGCATCTTTCGGCGTTCAAGGGCGGCATCACCCGCGCCATCAACGAGCATTTCAACAAGAACTTCGATCCGAAGGACATCCGCGACGGCATCCTCGGCACCATCGCCGTGAAGATACAGGAGCCGCTGTTCGAGTCCCAGACCAAGAACAAACTAGGCAACACCGACGTGCGCGGCTGGATCGAGGGAACCGTGAAACAGGCCGTCGTCGACAGTCTCCTGAAGCACCCCGACGAGGCGAATCTCCTCCTCGAAAAGATCCAGCACAACGAACAGGTCCGCCGCGAGATCCAGAAGGTCCAGAAGAAGGGCGCCGCCATCTCGAAGCGCATTTCCCTGCGGAACAACAAGCTCAAGGATTGCCGCCACCATTTCGGCGACCGCTCGAAATTTGCCGAAGAGACCATGATATTCCTCACGGAAGGCGATTCCGCAGGCTCCTCCCTCGTGACCAGCCGCGACCCGAACTATCAGGCGGTCTTCGCGCTCCGCGGAAAGCCGTTCAACTGTTTCGGGAAGAAGCTCGACGCGATCTACTCGAACGAGGAGCTGTTCTACATCATGCGGACGCTCGGAATCGAGGAGGACGTCGAGAATCTGAACTATGCGAAGGTCGTGATCGCGACCGACGCCGACGTGGACGGCCTGCACATCCGCAATCTCCTGCTCACGTTCTTCCTCCAGTATTTCGAATCGCTCGTGATTTCCGGCCATCTCTACATTTTCGAAACGCCGCTTTTCCGCGTCCGCAATAAGGAGACGACGTTCTACTGCTACTCCGAACAGGAGCGCGACGAGCGCGCGAAGGAGCTCGGCAAATCCGCCGAGATCACCCGGTTCAAAGGTCTCGGCGAAATCTCGCCGAAGGAGTTCAAGCAGTTCATCGGGCCCGACATCCGCCTTGAAAAAGTCACACTCGAAAACACCAAGGGCATCCACGAAATGCTGCGGTTCTACATGGGCAGCAACGACGAGACCCGCTGGGAACACATCCAAAACAACCTGGTCTGATCCATCATGCCGAAAAAGAATCTCATGCCTCCCTCCGGACCCGACCGCGACGCCTCTTCCAATCCCCCGTCCGACACGCCCGAAACCGAATACTACGATCCCGATATGCACTATCCGCCGGAGTCCGACGAGATGGGCGACGACGAATCCGCGTCCGATGCCGTCGACTCGTCCCCGAACCAGCGCCTGCGGGAGATGATGGACCGCAACTTCATCGAGTACGCCTCCTACGTCATCAAGGACCGCGCCATCCCGGACGTCGACGACGGCCTGAAACCCGTTCAGCGCCGCATCCTCTGGACCCTCCACGAGATGGACAACGGCACGTTCCACAAGGTTGCGAACGTGGTCGGCGCCACCATGAAGTACCATCCGCACGGCGACGCCTCCATCGGCGACGCCCTCGTGAACCTCGCGAACAAGGAATGCTTCATCGACAAGCAGGGGTCGTTCGGCGACATCATCCTCGGCACCGCGGCCGCCGCTCCGCGATATATCGAATGCCGTCTCTCAAAGCTCGGGCGCGACGTCCTCTTCAACAACGACATCACGACGTTCGTGGATTCCTACGACAGCCGCAACAAGGAGCCGGTCTGCCTCCCCTCGAAGATACCGACCCTGCTGCTCATGGGCACCAACGGCCTTGCCGTCGGCACCCGCACCATGATCTTCCCGCACAATTTCAACGAGCTTCTGCGGGCGCAGATCTCCATCCTGAAGGGAGAGCCATTCCAAATCTATCCCGACTTCCCGCAGGGCGGCATCATGGACGTCTCCGACTATCAGGACGGTATGGGCAAGATCGTGCTTCGCGCCCGCATCGCCTCGGAAAAACACGATATCGTCATCAGCGAGATCCACGCCGGCACCGACACGTCCAAGCTGATGGACTCCATCGAGAGCGCCGTCAACAAGTCCCGCATTAAGATTTCCTCGTTCCACGACTACACCGCGGATGACAAGGTCAACATCGAGCTTTCGCTTCAGCGCGGCTACAGCCCGGAGAAGGCCGTTAATGCCCTCTATACCTACACCGACTGCCAGATGAGCCTGTCCTGCATCTATATGGTCATCCGCGACAACCGGCCCGTCCGCATGAGCGCCAGCGACATCCTCCGCCGCAACACCGAAAAGCTCGTGCAGTACCTGACCTGGGAACTCCAGCTCGTTGCCGCCAAGTGCATCGACAAGATTCTTGCCCGTACCCTCGCGCAGATCTTCATCGAGGAAAAGATCTATAAGAAGATCGAGACCTGCAAGACCAGGGAAGCCATGTTCCAGGCGGTCCGTACCGGGCTCGAGCAGTTCAAGGACGAGTGGCTTCCTCTCGTGCAGGCGCTCCATGCCGCCATTGAAGCCGGACCGCATATCACGCAGCCCGCGCCTGCCGAGGTCGCGCGTATCGCCCAGCTGGCGCAGGGCGTGATCCCGGATTCCGAGATCGAACGCCTTGTCGAGATACCGATCCGCAGGATCGCGGCGTTTGAAGTCAGCAGGAACCGCGATGAGATCGCCGCGCTCGAAAAGGATCTTCGCGAGGCGGAAAAGAACCTGAAGCACATCAAGCAGTACACCATTAAGTACATCGAAGGACTGCTCGCGAAATACGGCGACATGTTCCCGCGCCGCACCGAGATCCGCCTCGAGCCGTTCGCGAAGATCGACAAGAGCGTTGCCGCGCTTTCCAACATCCGCGTCGGCTGGGACAAGAAGAACTGCTACATCGGCACCTCCGTGAAGAGCGAGGATATCGTGCTGTGCAACGAATTCGACCACCTGCTCTGCGTGGAGCGTTCCGGCGACTTCAAGGTCATCGACATCCCCGACAAGATCTTCATCGACCGCCTGTTCGAATTCCGCCGCTACGACAAGAGCACCGTCTTCGGCGTTGTCTACTCCGAGAAGAAGACCGGCCGCGCGTATTTCAAGCGCACCCGCATTGCCTCCTTCATCAAGGACCGCGAATACCGTATCATCCCGGACGGCTGCCGTCTGGAGCTCATCACGCCGCGCCCCAATGCGATCTATGAAATCAAGGTCGATACGCCGATCAGAGCCAAGCAGATTCAGCAGATATCCCTGATGGACGCGCCGGAACGTTCCCCCAAGGCCGGCGGCATCCTGATCTCTCCGCGCAAGCTCCTGAAGATCACGTTCGTGCGCCTCCTGGACGAAACCGATGCCGAGCCGGAACCTGAACTTGTCGAAGTTCCTGAGGGGAATAACGGCGATGGCGGCGGCGACGGTGGCGGATCCGGCGGAAACGAGAGCGGCGCCCCGGAGGAAACACCCGTTGAAACACCCCCTGAAGATCTGCCGGCTTCCCCCGCTGCGCCGTCTGAACCGGAGACTCAAGTTGATGCGTCCCGGACAGATACGACGGCCGTTCGGCGCCGTGTCCGCCCGAAAAAGGATGCGGCAGCCGTGCCCGCGTCTCCTGTTGTGGCGAAAAACGAACCGGAACCCAAATCTCCGGTTGAGGTGAAAAAAACGCCGGAAACACAATCCGTTCCCACAGGGAACCCTGTTATTATCAAGAAGCCTGTTTCTCCCGCCAAACCCGCGCCCGAAACAAAGGCCGTGCCTGTTGAGAAACCCGCACCCGTAATAAAGCCTGCGGAAAAAGCCCCTGCATCACCGGCTCCTGCTCCCATCCCGTCTCCCGCTCCCGCGCTCGCCCCCGCGCCGGAACCGGAGAAAAAGCCGCAACCGAAAAAGCCCGTCGAAACCGAACGGGAAGAGGATTCGTGGGACGTTCAGCCCGACCTCGGGTTCTGATACACCGTTTCTTTCAGTCGGCGGCGTGATCGTGCTGCGAAAACGCGACGGGCTTCGGGATATCTTTGCCTGTTTTACGTTTTTGGAAAGGTCTGTCGTCCGGCTGTTTCCGCGGAAAGGATTATTTATAAAAAAAACGCGGAAAGCGGCTTGTATTTTTTTTTGCCTGTGATATAGTATCTTGAAAATGAGAATCCGAGTCGGCATGAAGCCGCTGTCGGGAAAGCTGAAGCGTTTCGCCTCGGATTCTGTACGCATTATCTTCACAATCGCCTTATGACAAGGCACTGTCTCCCTGAAAGGAACCAAGGAGGTCAAAATGGCATGTTTCACCGCCCCTCTCGCCGCCGGAATCGCCGCCGGAATCGCCCGCCGTACAGTCGTGTCCAAGGACTCCGGCAAAACGGAAACCATCAGCTGGGCCACGAAGCTCGGCTGGCTTGAAAAGCTTTCCTTCGGCGGATGCGCCCTGCTCGCATTCGAGCACATCTGGCATGGTGAGATCATCTTCCAGTTCCCGTTCCTGACCGGAGTCCGTGACGGCAACGCCGCTGAAGTCCTGCGCGAAATCGCGACCGTCGGCGGCGCCATGACGGCGCTGATCCTCGCCGTTTGGATCGGAATGCTGATCGTCAGCTCCGTGATCGTGAAACGCAAGCCCGCAGCCGTAGAGGGTTAACTCTCCCTGCATCCTTTTTCAGACTTTCAACCCAACAGAAGTTGAGGTTTCAATATGAATCGAAGAGAATTCATTAAAGGAGCCGCAGCGCTCACCACGCTTGCCGCAATGTCCCGGCTCGCCGCGCAGACGGGAGTCACCCCTGCGGACGCGAAGTCGTCCGAGCCTGCGAAAGACGCATCCAAGAAGGTCACCCGCCGCAAATACAAGAAGACCGATCTCACGGTTCCGCTCCTCGGCTACGGCATGATGCGCCTCCCGCAGAAGAACGGCAAGATCGACCGCGAAGAGGCGCAGAAGCTCGTCGATACGGCCATGGCCGCCGGTCTGAACTACTTTGATACCGCCCAGCCGTACCACAACGGCGAAAGCCAGCAGTTCCTCGGCGAGGCGATGAAGAAGTATGACCGCAAATCCTACATGATCGCCACCAAGCTCCCGCTCTGGTCGCTCCGCAGCGCTGCCGAAGCGGAAACAACGTTCAAGGGACAGCTTGAAGCCTGCAAGACCGACTATTTCGACTTCTACCTGATGCACGCGTTCAATGCGAACAGCTTCCGCAACTTCGAGAATCTCAAGCTCTACGACTACTTCAAGAAGCAGAAAGAGGCCGGAAAGATCAAGCTCCTCGGCTTCTCCTTCCACGATTCCCCCGAGGCGCTCGAGACCATCGTGAACGCGCACGAATGGGATTTCGTTCAAATCCAGCTCAACTTCGTCGACTGGGACGCACAGAACGCGAAGCGCATGTACGAGTTCCTGACCTCGAAGGACATCCCCGTCATCATCATGGAACCGCTTCAGGGCGGCCGTCTCGCCAACCTCACTCCGGCAGCCGTCGAAGTCCTCAAGAAGGCCGATCCGAAGGCGTCCGCGGCGTCCTGGGCGTTCCGCTATGCGGCCTCGCTCCCGAACGTTCTCACGGTCCTCAGCGGCATGACCACGATGGAAGTGCTGAAGGAAAACATCGAGACCTTCACCGACTTCAAGCCGCTGACCGATGCCGAACGTAAGGTCCTTGACGAAGCCCGCGACGTGTATCTGGGCGTCTCCAAGAGCCGCGTCCCCTGCACGACCTGCAGGTACTGCGTCAATGAATGCCCGGTCAAGATCGAGATCCCCGCGGTATTCACTGCATGGAACGACTTCTGCGAAAAGAAGGACGAGGCCGCGTTCAAGGAAGCCTACAATAAGCTTTCCGTCAAGGCGAGCGCCTGCATCGGCTGCCGTCGCTGCGTCCGCAGATGCCCGCAGCAGATCGACATCCCGACCGAACTGGGCAAGATCGCGCAGGCCGCGGGCGACAATGCCGGCGGCGGTCGTCGCGGCGGTCGCGGCGGTATGGGCGGTGCGCCCGGCGGTCAGCGTCCCGGCGGTGGTATGGGCGGCGGCTTCGGCGGCGGAATGCCCGGCGGCTTCGGCGGCGGAATGCCCGGCGGCATGGGCGGCGGAATGCCCGGCGGCGGCTTTGGCGGCGGCCAGCGTCCCGGCGGCGGTCGCTGATGCACTTTCCCGCTTCAGTCAGATTCGTTTCCCAATCCGACTGAACCATATTCAAAACCATCGAACGGACTCGGGCATTTCGACCCGGGTCCGTTTTTTTTGGAGGCGAAGCCTCCTTTGCGGCAATGCACGGCTTGCGCCCGCGCACGGAAATGAGTTCATCTGCCCCGGAAAAAACTTTTCGGTTTTTTCCGTGAAAGAAAGCCGGAAAACGGCTTGATTTTGCGCCGGACCGACTGTATATTGATGCGAACACTATTTAATCAAAACATATCTCAAGCGGAAGGAACGACTGAAATGGCTTTGACTCACGTGAACGTGCCCCCGGAAAATCATGTGAAAGTGCTCGGCGGACAGGGCTGGGTGGGACTGATCGACACCCTCGGCTCCGAAACCACGATCGTGAACGCGGCGCGCGTTTCGTTCGGCAAGATCCGGAAGGAAATGGACGAGCGCGACGTGACGCTCCTGCGCTATCTGATCGAAAACCGTCATACGAGTCCGCTGGAGCACATCGTCTTCACGTTCAGCGTGCATTGTCCGCTCTTCGTGCGCGGCCAGTGGCACCGCCATCGCACCTGGTCGTACAACGAGATTTCCCGCCGCTATACCGAGATCGATATGGAATTCTACGTGCCGCCGAAACTCCGCAAGCAGGCCGAGAATAACCGTCAGGCGTCCGTCGCCTGCGAGGATTTCGACGACGGCGCGCTCCGCGAGCTCATCCGCGCCCAGAACGAACAGTCCCTGAAGGCGTACGAGTCCCTGCTTGCCGCCGGCGTCTGCCGCGAACAGGCCCGCGGCGTGCTCTCCCAGAACATGATGGTCACGTTCTGGGGCACGGTCGACCTGAGCAACCTGATCCACTTCCTGGAGCTGCGCGACAGCGACCACGCCCAGTGGGAGATCCGCGAATACGCGAAGGCGATCAAGAAACTGATCAAGCCCGTGGTCCCGCACGTCGCCGAATACTACGAATCCAAGGGCGAAGTCTGGTGACGCACGTTCCGCGCGGAGCGTTCGAATGACCGAATATCTGGCGCATCTGAGCGGCGGGATCCTTCCGGCTCTGTTCGTGGGCCTTGCCTTTGCGGCGGGATTCGCGGGGACCGGATACGGGTTCCTGCGCGTCTGCGGTCTCGGGTGCGGCATGATGCGCGGCCTGACGCTTCATCTGGTCTCGTTTGCCGCCGGGTTCGCAGTCTGTGCGTTTTTCTGCGCCGCCGTCCTGATGAGTCTCGGCACGGGAAAACTCCCGTGTACGATCTGCCTGTTTCCCGTGCTTGCCGGAATCGGCTGCCTGATCCGGTTCCGGAAGGAGATCTTTTCCTCGTTTTCTATCCGCGGACGGATACCGTTCGCGATCCTGCTCGTTCTGGTGCCCCTGCTTTTCCTGTCGATCGGGGCGTTCCAGTATCCCGCCAGCTGGGACGAATGCGTGTATCAGCTGGCTGTGCCGGAACGCTGGCTCGCCGACGGACGCGTCCTGCTGTACCGCGACCTGCCGTATTCCGGGTTTCCGATGCTTCCGCAATTCCTGTACGTTCCGATGATGAGGTTCGGCGGGCTTGCGGCAGTCAAGCTCCTGCTGTACGGCGGGGCGGCGTGCTTTTTTGCTTCGCTCGTGCTTCTGGCATGCGGCGGCATTCGGCGAAACCTGACCGCGGCGTGCGTCTTTGCCGGTTCGTTTCTGGTCGCTCCGCTGATGGTGCATGTGCTGATCTCCGGCTACGTCGAGCCGCTGATGGGTTCGCTGCTTGCCGCCGGGCTCCTGCTCGCGGACACCGCGCTGAAAGCTCCCGGAAAGCGATCCGACATCCCCGGGTTTGCCATTGCGTGCGGGATCCTGGCAGGAGCGATGGCCGCGGTCAAGCTGACAGGATGTTTTGCCGGAGCCTCTCTGCTGCTGTACATCCTGCTGCGGAAACGCGGCGGTTGGATCCGGTTCGTTCTGTTTTTTGCGCTGGCTGGTGCGCTGTTCGCGGCGCTGTTCTACCAGCGTCCGTGGATCGCGACGGGGAATCCGTGTTATCCATACCTTGGCGGGCTTTTCGGCGCGCCGGAGACGATGACGTCGGAATTTCACCACCAGCTCGGCACGGCGAAGTTTGCCAATTTTTCCGTCGTGACTTTGATTCTGCTTCTGCCGGGCCTGACATTTCCCGCACTTTCCCGGATGTTTGACGGCGTGTACGGTCTCCAGATGCTCCTGTGGGCGTTTCTGGTCCTGATCGCGCTCTGGCGCCGTCCGAAACGCCTCTGCGCCGCTTTCCTTCCGTTGATGTTCCTCATCGGATCCTGGATGCCGACGTCGCCGCAGGCCCGCTTCCTGATCCCCGCGCTGGCGTTCCTCGCGCTGGTCCTGCGCGACGCCTTCCCGGTCATTCGCGGCCGCGCCGGACGGATCGTCCTGTGGGCTGCCGTTGCGTTCTCCGTATTCTCCTTCCCGCCCGCCATCTATCGTTCCTACGGCGCCAATCTGCGTGCGACGGCATCGGGCGGGGACGGCAGGCGCGACGTCCTGTACGGACGCACCGGGGACAGCATGCTTCCCGCCGTGGACATTCTGCGCGACCGGCTCGCGGACGGCGGCAAATGCCTGCTGGTCCTGGAGGAGCGCACGCTGTATTTCCCGCGCGGATGCGAGATCGGCACGCCATATTTCCAGGACAAGTACTTTCCGGGCGGAACGATCCCGGATGCGGACGGACTCCTGAAATTGCTGGACGATGGCGGTTTTACATGCCTGTACGTCCGTCCCCCGGACCGCAATCCCGATTATCTGCCGCAGGCCGCTGTACTCTGGACGGACGATTTCCGGGCTTCGCTGGAAGCATTGGTGAAGCGGGGCAGTCTCAGGCGCGAGCCGATGCCGGGCGGTGCGGAGTTGTTCACCCGGTCCGGCCGCTGAATTCCCCTTTTTCTTCTGCGTTCGAAACCGCCGTCAGGTCGGGCGGGAGCTCTTCGCGCACTTGCAGGAACGCCCGAGGCCGACGGGGTGCTTTGCGCCGACGTCGGTGCGCTTGCCCTTCAGCCGGGCGCGGATTTCATACACATAGTAGACGAGCAGCATGACGCCGGTGATCGTCCAGGTGATGCCGGACGCGAAACACGCTCCGGTGTAGCCGAACCATTCCGCGAGATAGACCGCCGTGAAGATGCGGCTGACCGTTTCCATGGCGCCGCCGAGCAGCGGGACCAGCGAACACCCCATGCCCTGAAGCGTGTTGCGGAAGATCAGGATCATGCCGAGCGAAATATACGCGGGCGCGACTGTATAAATGTACTGGCGTCCGTCCCTCAGGATCTCCGGCGACGCCTCGATGTCCAGGAACATCTGAAGCAGCTGCTTGCTGAAAAGCATCATCAGGACGGCTCCGACCACCGAAATGACCGCCGTGATCAGCCATCCGCTGCGGACGCCGACCAGGATCCGCCGGTAGTTGTTCGCCCCGCTGTTCTGCGCCGTGTACGCCGCAAGCGTCGTGCCGATGGCGAAGAACGGGATGCAGATCAGGCCTTCCAGACGTCCCGCCGCGGTTGTCGCCGCCACCGTGCCGGAACCGAACTGGTTGAACGCGCTCTGCAGGATTACGCAGCCCAGGCCGGTCACGGAGAACTGAAGCGCCATCGGAACCGCCACGCGGAGATGCTCCCAGTAAAAGCGCCAGTCGATGCGCCAGTCGGATTTCCCCGCGGGTAGGAGCTCGGGGAATTTCTTCAGGATAATCCAGAGGCAGACAAGTCCGGAGATGAACTGCGAAGCGACGGTCGCGTACGCCGCGCCCGCCACGTCCAGGCCGAACTTGCAGACCAGAAGCAGGTCGAGACCGGCGTTCAGGAACGAGGAGAAGACGATCACGTAGAGCGGGCGTTTGCTGTCGCCCAGCGAGCGCATCAGGAACGACATCAGCAGGTAGAACGTCATGGACGGCGTGCCCGCCACGATGATCCGCAGGTATTTCAGGGAATCCTCCATGATATTTTCCGGCGTCTTCATCGCAACCAGGATCGGCCGTAGAAACGCCAGAAACACCAGCGTGACCGCCGCCACCAGCGCGGAACACAGCACCACCGACGCGCAGAACGAACGCCGCACGCCGGGCGCGTCCTTCGCGCCGAACCGCTGTCCCGTGATGATCGTGAATCCGGCGGGAAGCCCCCAGAAGAACCCGAGCAGCATGAAGATGACCGATCCGGCGTTTCCGATCGCGGCGAGCTTGTCCGGTCCGCACCAGCGTCCCACGATCATCAGGTCGACCATGGTGTACAGCTGGTTGCAGGCGTTTCCGATCGCCAGCGGGATCGAAAACAGCAGGATGATTTTCAGGGGGTTGCCCCGTGTGAGATCTTTGGCCATCATGCACCCCGGTCTTGCATAGAAAAAGGGTCAACAGTTCAATCCCGGTTCGCGGCCGCCGACAGGCCGCGGGAAAAGGAAAAGCTTTCCGGCACGTCTTTCCAACCGTTATTCATCACGGCGATATGACGGCTCCGAAAAACTTGAAGAATATAATATGACAGCATTCCGTTTTTTTTCAAGTCTTTTTCCTGTTTTTCTTTTTTTCGTGCGGCGCTTGACAATCGTCGGAAAGTCATGTATAATAATACGGAAAAACTCTTTTCGTATTCTTGATTTTAACCATGATCCAGGAGGTCAAACTATGAAAAACCTGTTTGTCTTGCCTTGCGCCGCCGTCTTCCTTTTCTCCGGTATTTTCGCGCCCGTTATGCTCTTCGGGCAATCCGCCTCGTCCGAAAAGAACGCCGGGGAACCCGACAACGCCCCGATCAAAAAACTTCAGCTTTTCAAGAACGGCTTCGGATTCGTCACGCGGGAGATCGCGCCGCGCGACTGGAAGGACCCGCTGGTCCTGAAACCAGCCATCTCGCCGCGCCACGGCACGCTGTGGTTCGATCCGTCGGAAACGATTATCCGCCGCACTACCCGCGAACGCACCGTGATCACGCCGCCCGAAAAGAAAAACGAATCGTCCGGCTACCGTTCCGACTGGTCCAGCATGACCGACGTGTACGAGTGGAAGGACGTTACGCTGAAGCTGAAAGACGGCAGTTCGCTGTCCGGCCTCGTGATCGGCAACCGGAAGCCGCAGCAGGCCAATGAGGAACAGAAAGTCGAGATCATCGACACGCTTTCCGCGTACCGGTCATCCTCGTCCTCCGTCCGCTATACGTCCGCCGGGACCCCCGTCGCCGCCAAATCGCCGTTTGGCTCGCAGTTCCTTACGGTGCAGACCGACGACGGCTACGTTTCCGTCCGGCAGGCCGACGTGGTGGAGATCCGCGCGAAGAGCCTGTCCGACGGCGAATCCCCGGCGTCCGCCGAAAGGAAGACGAAGACGACCGAGGAAGTGCAGGTCGTCGAGGCTCCGAAGAATCATCTCGGCCCCGTCCGCATGCGCTACCTATCCCAGGACATCACATGGTCGCCGTTCTACCGCGTCAACCTCAAGGATGACGGCAAGCTCACGATCGACGCGTCCGCCACGGTCATGAACAACCTCGAGGACTTCGAGGACGCCGAGGTCGAGTTCATCTCCGGCTTCCCGAACATGGTGTTCGCCTCCTCGCTTTCCGCCCTCTCGAAGGGCATGTCGTTCCAGAGCTTCCTCAACAACCTCGCGAACCCGAGCGAGCCGTCCTACCTGCGCTCGAGCAGCGCCAGAAGCGGCGTGATGGGTCAGGGAGTCCTGTCCAACAGTTCGGTCTATTACGAAATGGATGAGATGGCGGACATGGAAAAACAGAGACCGTCTCTTTGGACCGCGTCCGGGATGGACGACATGCAGTACAAGTCCGCCGGGAAACTCACGATGAAGAAAGGCGACGTGCTCCAGTTGCCGATCGCGTCCGCCGAAGCGGACTATGAACTCATCACCACCTGGACTGCCCCCATGGAGAAACGCTTCTCCTTCGGCGAGGCGTCCGCCGACGCGACGCTGTGGAACTGCATCCGATTCCGCAACCCGTTCGACTTCGCCCTCACCTCCGCGCCGTACGAGATCGAGCAGGACGGCAACGTGCTCGGACAGAGCACCGGCACATGGTTCGGCGTCGGCCAGCCCGCCACCGTCAAGATCACGAAGTCCATGGCAGTGACCGCGACCATGACGCAGGTCGAGAGCGGCAGCCTGAACCGGTATTACACCGAGGTGAAATGGGACAACCATTACAAGTTCCATTACCCGGACGTCACGGCGCAGATCATCCTCACGAACCACGGCACGAAGCCGGCCAAGGTGGTCTTCGACTCCGTCTTCTTCGGCGAACTCATCGAGGCCGAAGGGAATCCGAAAAAGACCAAGTTGCTGACGGACAACCGGACGCGGAACCAGAAAAGCAAACTGACATGGGAAGTCACCGTGCCAGCATCCGAAAAGACCACGATCAACTACACCTACAAGGTCATCCTGGACAATTAACACGCGCTCTGCGCCGTCAAAGGCATTTTCCGTTCTTCTGTTTTCGCGGGTGTTTTCTGCTTGAAAAACACCCGCCCGCGAAGTATATTATTGTTTACGAACTCTTTTTGAATCAAGACCGGGCGGGGTTTTCTTCCCTCGGATTCCTTTTCGCGGACCGACAGACAGGAGATACAGGATCATGCTGGACGACAGAGACTATATGAGGCGGCGGCCCGAAAACACGACGCAGACCGGACTGAAGTGCGTCTTCGCTCTGATCGCGGTCAACGTGGCGATGTTCCTGTTCACGCTCGCACAGCAGAGGTTCGCCCTCAACGTGCTCTGGCTGAACCCGGATCACTTCCGCGGCGGTATGTTCTGGCAGCCTCTGACCGCGATGTTCATGCACGGCGGCTTCTCGCATATCCTGTTTAACATGTGGGGACTTTACATCTTCGGCGGCATCGTGGCGCCCAGGCTCGGCGGCAAGGCGTTCCTCGCTCTTTATCTGACCACGGGCCTGCTCGGCAACATCGTGTGGCTGGCGGCGTCGTGGAACAGCTCGGCGGTGCTCTGCGGCGCCAGCGGCGCGGTCATGGCCGTGACCGCGGCGGCCGCCGTCATGGCGCCCGAGACCCCGATGCTTCTGCTCTTCATCCCGTTCCCGATCAAGCTCAGGACCATGGCGATCGTCTTCTTCGCGCTGGAGATCGTCCTGGAGTTTACGGGCGGGCAGCCCGGCGTGGCGAACCTGGTCCACATCGTCGGCTTCATCGGCGGCTACCTCTTCATCAAATTTTTCTTCCGACGCGAAATGCTCTGGGATCCGCTGAACGCCCTTGCCGGACGCCGCGGATACCGTCCCCCGCCGAACAGAAACAACGGCGGCGCGTCCGCTTCCGGCTGGACCTACCGCCGCAGCCCGGACCGCGAGCAGGATTACGGCCCGAACTTCAGCTCGGGATCCAATTTCGGGTTCAACGGCACGCGCGTCTCCCAGCGCGAACTGGATTATCTGCTCGACAAGATATCGCGCACCGGCATCAACAGCCTGACCGAACAGGAGCTTCAGCGCCTCAAACAGGCCCGCGAGGAAATGCGCCGGTCCTGAACCCCCAACTCACATCCCCTGCACGAACGATCCCACGCCCCATTCCCGATTCACCCCGAAAGGAACCGAACATGAAAATCCTATGGGTCACAAGCGAAGCGATCCCCTACGCCAAAACCGGCGGCCTCGCCGACGTCTCCGGCGCACTGCCGGAAGCCCTCGCCAAACGCGGACACCAGGTCACCGTCTTCATGCCGTTTTACCGCCAGCAGATGGGGAAGCTGAACCTCAAGTTCGACGAACGCCTCGACCTCATCGGCGTGCCGTTCGGCTCCGGCATGGAGTGGGCGGGCGTCAATATCCTGAAGATCAATGACAACCTCACGTTCATGTTCCTGGAGTACGACCGTTTCTACGACCGGCCGCGCCTCTACGACTGGGACGGCAGGGAATACGGCGACAACGCCGAACGGTTCACGTTCTTCTGCCGTGCCGCCATGGAGGTCGCCGTGCTCCGCAAGCTCAACCCCGACATCCTGCATGTGAACGACTGGCACGCCGCGCTGTGCAGCGTGTACCTGAAGAGCGACTATTACCGCACGCTCCCGGCGTTCCAGAAATGCCGCAGCGCGCTCACGATCCACAACATCGGCTACCAGGGGATCTTCCCGAAGGAAAAACTGTACTGGACCGGGCTCGGCTGGGACTATTTCAACTACACCTGCCTCGAGTTCCATGACTGCGTCAACTTCCTGCACGGCGGCATCATGACGTCCGACATGGTGAACGCCGTCAGCCCGACCTACGCGTCCGAGATCCTTTCCCCCGAGTACGGGTTCGGGCTCGACGCCTCGCTCCGGCACGTCGCCGCGCGCGGCAGGCTCCGCGGCATCCTGAACGGCATCGACGTGGACGAGTGGGACCCCGCGAAGGATAAGACGCTGCCCGCCACGTTCACGCCCGACGACCTCTCCGGCAAGGTGGTCTGCAAGAAGGCCCTGCAGGAGCAGTTCGGGCTGAAGCAGGACCCGAATGTGCCGCTTTTCGCCACGATCTCGCGTTTCGCCGAACAGAAGGGGCTGGATGTCTTCGCGCGCGGCCTCGAATACCTCGCGCAGAACTTCGACATGCAGTTCGTGGTGATCGGCAGCGGCGACATGTACCTCGAAAACTGGTTCCGCTACCTCGCCGGAAAATTCCCCGGCAAGATCGGCGTGTACATCGGATACGCCAGCCAGGCCACCGCGCACCTGGCGGAAGCAGGCGCCGACTTCTTCGTCATGCCGTCCCGCTACGAGCCGTGCGGCCTCAACCAGATGTACAGCATGCGCTATGGCACGCTCCCCATCGTCCGCAGCACCGGCGGCCTCGCCGACACCGTGATCAATCTCTCCGACGACAAGGCGCCCGCGACCGGATTCGTGTTCTGGGACCTGAACTCCATGGCGCTGAACAACACGATCACCTGGGCGGCGGACGTCCGCAGGGGCAAGCCCGCCGTTTTCGGGAAGATGATCCGCCGCGCCATGACCACGGATTTCTCCTGGAACCGCACCGCCGGAAACTACGAGCGGATGTACGCAGATGCGCACCAGTGATTTCGACTACGAATTGCCCGAGGAACTGATCGCGCAGGAGCCCTCGCAGGTGCGCGGCGCCGACCGCATGCTCGTGCTTGATCCGGTGACCTCGGATGTCTCGGTCGGGATGTTCGAATCGCTCCCGGATCATCTGAGACCGGGCGACGCGATCGTGCTGAACAACACCCGCGTGATCCCCGCCCGCATGTTCGCGTGCAAGGAATCCACCGGCGCGGAGGTCGAGCTCTTCTACCTGAACCCGGACACGGACGGCCGCTGGATCTGCCTCGCACGCGGCGCGAAACGCCTCAAGGAAGAAACCGTGCTGCGTCTGCGCACTTCCGGCGGCGAGCTCTCGCCGTACCGCGTCACGGTCGCCGGAAAGCTTCCGGACGGTTCCTGCGTGATCGACCTCACGGGAAACGACCCGCAGGAGGTCTTCGCCGCCTGCGGACACCTGCCGCTCCCGCCGTACATCAAACGCCCGGATCAGCCGCTCGACAGCGATCGCTACCAGACGATCTACGCCCAGTGCAAGGGCGCGGTCGCCGCGCCGACAGCCGGGCTGCATTTCACCGAAAAGACGTTTGCCGCGTTGAAGGAAAAGGGCGTGGAGCGGATCGAGCTCACGCTGCACGTCGGCGCGGGCACGTTCAAGCCCGTTTCCGAGGAGAACATCGAGGACCACCCGATGCACGCGGAGTATTTCGTGTTCTCGCCGGAGGCCGCCGACCGCCTCAACCGCGTCCGCGCCGCCGGGGGCCGCATCCTCGCAGTCGGCACCACCTCGCTCCGCACGCTCGAATCCTGCGTGGACGACCGCGGCGTCTTCACGCCCCGCACCGGTGAGACGTCCATCTACATCTACCCGCCGTACCGGATCAAGTCCGCCGACATGCTCCTCACGAACTTCCATCTGCCGAAAAGCACGCTCCTCATGCTCGTTTCCGCGTTTGCCGGCATGGAGCCGATCCGCAAGGCGTACCGCATCGCCGTGCAGGAGCGCATGAAATTCTTCAGCTACGGCGACTGCATGCTGATCACCGGGCGCGTCTGAGCAGGACGCAGGGGGACGGAGGCGCGCATGTCGAAACTGCATCCCGAGTTCAGGCCGTCGGACATCCCGGACAAGCCCGGCTGCTACATCTACCGCGACCGCTTCGGCACGGTCATCTACGTCGGCAAGGCGGCGAACCTGCGGCGGCGCATGAGCCAGTATTTCCAGGATTCGCGCATCCGCACCGCCGACCCGAAACTGCGTTCGCTGATCCACTCCATCGCCACCTGGGAGACCATCACGGTCCGCACCGAGGACGAGGCGCTGATCCTCGAATCCCGCCTCATCAAGGAGTACGCGCCGCATTACAACGTCCTGATGCGCGACGACAAGCGATACCTGATGCTGAAGATCGACCCCGCGGAGACCTTCCCCCGCCTCAGGTTCGCCCGCCTCAAGAAGGACGATTCCTGCCTCTACTTCGGGCCGTTCCCGAAAGGCGGCGCGCTCCACCTCACCGCCGACTTTCTCGTGCGGCATTTCGGTATCCGTGTGTGCCGCTGCGCCGAGCCCGGGCCGGAGGACCGCGCGCACTGCCTGGCGGGGACCGTCCGCGACTGCTGCCGTCCGTGTGTGGGCGAGGTCACGAAGGAGGAATACGACGAACGCGTGAAGAAGCTGATCGACGTGCTGAACGGGCACATCGGCGAGGTCGCCGCGATCCTGAAGCAGCGCATGGCGGAGGCCGCCTCGAAACAGCAGTTCGAGAAGGCCGCCAACCTGCGCGACGTGGCGGACAACCTCGACTGCCTTTACGCCGGACGCCGCCGCAACCTCGCGAACGTCAAGATCCCGTCCCTCGTCGCGGGCGACGGCGCGGTGAAGGAGCTCGGCGAGGAGCTCTGCCTCCCTGTCATGCCCGACAACATCGAGTGCTTCGACATCTCGAACATCTCCGGCACGCTCGCAGTCGCCAGCATGGTCCACTTCACCGGGGGGCGCCCCGACAAGAAGAAATACCGCCGGTTCCGCATCCGCACGGTCGAGGGACCGAACGACTTCGCCATGATGAAGGAGGCCGTCACGCGGCATTTCACCCGCCTCATGGAGGAGGGCCGCCCGCTGCCCGACCTGCTCATGGTCGACGGCGGCAAGGGGCAGCTCTCCAGCGCGATCGACGCGCTCGCCGCCATCCGCTGCCCGCCGTTTCCCGTGATCGGCCTCGCGAAAAAACACGAGGAGGTCTTCATCCCCGGCGAATCCGAGTCCATCCGCCTGCCGCTGGACAGCGCCGCGGTCAAGCTCCTGCAGGCCGTGCGCGACGAGGCGCACCGGTTCGCCATCACCTACCACCGCGAACTCCGCCTGAAGACCATCCGCGACTCCCTGCTCGACGAGATCGAGGGCATCGGCGAGGCGAGGAAGGCTGCGCTCCTGCGGGAATTCGGCTCCGTCCGCGCGCTCCGCAACGCCACGGCGGAGGAGATCGCCGCCCGCGTGAACGGCATTGGCGTCGAGTTCGCGCGTACCATTTGCGACTACCTCGCGAAGCACGCTGCCGACGGCTCGGTCGATCCGCTGTGATTGAACGGAGACGGTTCGGCTTATCGCCTCATTTTTCCGCCGTTTTTCCGTTTCCGCGTTGATTTTTCGCATGTCCCGTGCTATTGTATCTCAAACGACCTGTTATTCAACCCCATCTGAAAGGATTTCACCATGTCCGTTGAACTCGCAAAAGCCTTCTGTGTCCGCCTGATGTCCGACGATGAATTCCGCGACGCCATCGGCCGCGCCGCCTCCGCCAAGGAGATTGCCGACCTCGTTGCCGCCAACAACTACACGTTCAACAAGCACGACCTCCTGAAGGTCGTCAGCGAGCTTTCGGGCAAGCAGATCGACATGGATCATCTCTCCGCCATGATCTGCGAGGTCTACGAGGAGGAGATCAAGACCGAAGGCGGCTCCGCGGACGCCGTCGTCGAGTGGCTTGCGAGCCTCCAGTAACATCTTTTTTTTCCGGCGGACCATGTCGGCGCAGAAGGGCGAGGACGCGCATCCCACGCAGGGCGGAACCTCCGGCGTTCCGTTCGATCCCGCCGACTATGCCCGCAATGAAGCGGAGCCTTCCCCGGATCCCGAATCCGGGGAGGAGAATTCATTTTCATCCGGCCCCCGCTGGCGTCAATGGGTAAAACGCCGCTGGCGGGACGTGCTGGTCTGGTCTTTTCTGGCCCTCCTTCTGGCACGGCTCGCCGTCGCTTTTTACTTCGCGGGATTCTGGATCGGCTACCTTCCGCAGTTCGGCGTGCTCGCGCTTCTGACTGCCGAACTGTTCTTTTCCAGAGACCGCTGCGTTTCCCTGGTCTCCTGCATCCTTCTTGTCGACAGCATCATAGCGGATGGATATCACCTGTTTATATACAGACCCGAATGGCGAAGGATCACCTTCAACTGGCCGTATGAGGACCGTTTCCAGATCATCCTGGTGACGCTCGGGCTTATCATCGTCGTGTGGAGAGATCGGTCCGTCCCCAGGTTGGCCGCGGCCATTCCGCTTCTGGGGATATTCCTTGTCCTCTTCTTGTTTGCGATCGCCAGCCGCTGACCGGCGACGTCATGGATGAATTGTGAATTGCATGCACTTTTTATCAGAAAACGGTGTTCATGGGATTGACAAAAGCGCGTTTTCGCTGTAATTTACTGGAAATGATTTCCTGTCCACCATACTAAACTCAAACGCAAAGGATTCCCATTATGAAAATGAAATCGAAAGTCTGTATCGCGGCAGGCGCTTCCCTGCTGACGCTCGCCGCATTCGCCCAGTTTGGCGGCGGTATGCCCGGCGGCGGCTTCGGCGGTTTCGGCGGCTTCGGCGGCTTCGGCGGTCCGGCCCGCTCCGCGCTCCCCGAAGGGTTCGTCCCCTCCGAAACGAATATCTACAACTCCGAATTCCCGGCTGTCAACCCGAAGACCAAGCAGGCGTATTTCCGCATGCAGGCGCCGGGCGCGCAGAAAGTCACCATCACGCAGGAAGGCAAGACCTACGAGCTGACGAAAGACCAGAGCGGCTGGTGGTCCGTCACGACCGATCCGCTGGTGGAAGGCTTCCACTACTTCAACTACACCGTGGACGGCAACAAGGCGTTCGACTACGGCAGCGAGGCGTTCTACGGATGCAGCTCCGAAATGTCCGGCATCGAGATCCCCGAGGATGAGGCGGAGGCCGCCTACTACCACTTCAACAAGGACATCAAGCACGGCCAGGTGCGCCACTGCCGCTACTGGTCCGAAATGAACGGCCTGGACCGCCACTGCCGCGTTTACACGCCTGCCGAATACGAGACCGATTCCGAAAAGCGTTTCCCCGTGCTGTACCTGCTCCACGGCGGCGGCGAGGATGAGTCCGGCTGGGAAGAACAGGGCCGCATGGCCGACATCATGGACAACCTGATCGCCTCCGGC
>JBGUKN010000032.1:0-6355 GCA_045114455.1 Victivallales bacterium | reverse complement strand
CGCTGATCGACAAGGAAGCCGACCGCCAGTTCAACGGCATCGAGCTCATCGCCTCCGAAAACTTCACGAGCACGGCCGTCCGCGCCGCACAGGGCTCCGTCCTGACCAACAAGTACGCCGAAGGCTATCCGCGCAAGCGCTACTACAACGGCTGCGAGTTCGTCGACGAAGTGGAACAGCTCGCGATCGACCGCGCGAAGGAACTCTTCGGCGCCGAAGCCGCGAACGTGCAGCCCCACGCGGGCAGCCAGGCGAACATGGCGGTGTATTTCGCGCTGCTGAATCCCGGAGACACCGTGCTCTCCATGAGCCTCGACCACGGCGGGCACCTCACGCACGGCCATCCGATGAACTTCAGCGGCAACCTGTTCCACATCGTGCCCTACGGCGTCTCCGCCGAGACCGAACGCCTTGACTACGACGAGATCGAACGCCTCGCCATGGAGCACAAGCCCCGCATGATCCTCGCCGGCGCGTCCGCCTATCCGCGCGCCATCGACTTCGCCCGCCTGCGCCAGATCGCCGACAAGGCCAACGCCTTCCTTTTCGTGGATATGGCGCACATCGCCGGCCTGGTCGCCGCCGGACTTCATCAGAACCCGGTCCCGTACTGCGACGTGGTCACCACCACCACGCACAAGACCCTCCGCGGCCCGCGTTCCGGCCTCATCCTCTGCAAGGAAAAATACCTCAAGGCGATCAATTCCAAGGTCTTCCCCGGCCTCCAGGGCGGCCCGCTCATGCACGTGATTGCCGCGAAGGCCATCTGCTTCAAGGAAGCGATGTCGCCTGAATTCAAGGCGTACCAGCAGCAGATCGTGAAGAACGCCTCCACGCTCGCCGCCGCGCTCGCCGACAAGGGATTCCGCATCGTCTCCGGCGGCACCGACAACCACCTGATGCTCGTCGACCTGCGTCCGCGCCACGCTACCGGCAAGGAGATCGCCACCGCCCTCGACAAGGCCGCGATCACGGTCAACAAGAACATGATCCCGTTCGATCCCGAAAAGCCGTTCGTCACCAGCGGCATCCGCATCGGCACGCCCGCCGTCACCACGCGCGGCATGAAGGAGCCGGAAATGCTCCGCATCGCCGACTTCATCGACCGCGCCGCCGCAGCGAAGGACGACGATGCCGCGCTCGCCGCCATCCGCGCCGAGGTGATTGATTTCTGCGCCGGCTTCCCGATGCCGGAATTCTGAGCGCAAAAACAGGAGAATCCGAACATGCTTGACATCAAATTCGTACGCGAGAATCCGGACGCAGTCCGCGAGAACATCCGTAAGAAATTCCAGGACAGCAAGCTCCCGCTCGTCGACAAGGTCCTTGAACTCGACATCCGCAACCGCGAGATCAAGACCGAGGTCGAGACCCTCCGCGCCAAACGCAAGACCGTTTCCAAGGAGATCGGCAAGCTCATGGGCCAGGGCAGGAAAGACGAGGCCGAAAAGATCAAGGCCGAAATGGCCGGCGACGCCGTGCGCATCGACGAGCTCTCCGCCGAGGAAATCCGCGTCGAGGAAGAACTCCTGAAGACCATGATGGTCATCCCGAACATCATCGACCCCTCCGTGCCCATCGGAAAGAACGACACGGAAAATGTCGAGCTGGAACGCTTCGGCGAGCCCGTCGTGCCCGATTTCGAGATCCCGTACCACACCGACATCATGGAGAGCTTCTGCGGCATCGACCTGGACAGCGCCCGCCGTGTGGCAGGAAACGGCTTCTACTACCTCGTCGGCGACATCGCACGCCTGCATTCCGGCATCCTTTCCTACGCCCGCGACTTCATGGTCGGGCGCGGCTTCACCTACTGCGTGCCGCCCTTCATGATCCGCAGCAACGTGGTCTCCGGCGTGATGAGCTTCGCCGAAATGGATTCCATGATGTACAAGATCGAGGGCGAGGACCTCTATCTGATCGGCACCAGCGAACACTCCATGATCGGCCGCTTCATCGACCAGATCCTCCCCGAGGAATCCCTTCCGCTCGCCCTCACCAGCTATTCCCCCTGCTTCCGCAAGGAGAAGGGCGCGCACGGCATCGAGGAACGCGGCGTGTACCGCATCCATCAGTTTGAAAAACAGGAAATGATCGTGATCTGCAAGCCCGAGGACAGCATGATGTGGTTCGACCGCCTGTGGCACAACACGGTCGATTTCTTCCGCTCCATGGACATCCCCGTCCGCACGCTCGAATGCTGCTCCGGCGACCTCGCCGACCTGAAGGTGAAGTCGCTCGACGTCGAGGCGTGGTCCCCGCGCCAGAAGAAGTATTTCGAGGTCGGCTCCTGCTCCACGCTCGGCGACGCCCAGGCGCGCCGCCTCCGCATCCGCGTGAACGGCAAGGACGGCAAGAAGTATTTCGCGCATACGCTGAACAACACCGTGGTCGCGCCTCCGCGCATGCTGATCGCGTTCCTGGAGAACCGTCTGCAGGCCGACGGCACGGTCACGATCCCCGACGTGCTGAAGCCGTACTGCGGTTTCGACAAGCTCGTGCCGAACAAGAAGTAAGCGCGTCGGCCGACAAAAGCATTCCCGGCTGAAATGCCGGACAAGATACCGGACGTCCCCGGCTTGATCATCAGAGCCCCGGACGCCCGGTTTGTATTTTGTCGCGGGGGAAGAGATTCTCCCTGTTCTCGGCGTTTTTTGCCGGGATCGTCTTTTCCTGAAAACATCTAACTGAAAAAGGTAATAAAACTGTTTTATTCTGTTTAAGTTCAATATGTTAGAAACTATCTAAAAAACAGTCATTTTTTTTGAAAATCTTCTTGAATCCATGCTTTTGATATGGTATATTAAATAGCAGTAGTCAGCAGTCCCTGAAGTTTTTCAAGGGGGAAACATTTTCAACCGTCCGGCTTCGGAAGGGCCGGACAGAAAGAACAGGACCATGAAACACATCCTTTCCACCCTCGCCATCGCGCTTCTCGGCGCAGTCGCCATCCCCGTTTTTGCTCAAGATGTTCCTATCCCTCTTGATTTCGAAAAGTATTCTGTTTCTTTCAAAGAATATGAGAATGAGTACAAGCAAGGTGAAGGTCTCGGCGGCTACTACACGATTAAAATGAAAGGTTCGGGCAGCCTCTTTATTACAAATTTCTTCAATCCTGCATTGTCGAACAACTTGTCAGGGCAGAGTGAATTATTAACGAATCCCATTTATGGCATCACCCACTACGGATACATTGATTCCACTACTGGTGAAACCTATGAATACAGAATCGACGACACGAGCAGAATAGAACAATTTGAGGGATATTCGTATGATGGATGGGTGGCAGATCCAAATCATCCTAATGGAGGGGCTATGGGGACTACTGTAGTTCCACGTGACGGATATTTCCTTGGTAATTTTACGGATGGGCAGGAGATTCAGGTCTATCTTGCCAGGAAAGATGCAGATGGAAAGCTTCTTTCGTGGACCTCAACCGCCGCTGGCAAATCTTTGGAAGGTGTTTATGCCAGCAGATGGGGAGGAAGAACAGATGCGGCTGATAACTCCATGGGAGTAGGCCAGCTGTATTTCCCCGGGCTTGATGAAAAACAAATCAATTTCGGCGTCATTGCTTCGACCACGAGACCGATCGGCAATACGGACGTCAATCCTTTCTCCGGCTCTCCGCTTCCCGGCGGACTTCAGATCGCTCTGGTCTCCGGGCTCTTTGCGCTCGGTTTCTGGTATCTCCGCCGCAGAAAAGCCACTGTTGCCTGAATCATCTCGGGTGAACACGTTTCATTGAACGGTTACCGTTAAAATGCGCCCCGGTTGGGAAACTGACCGGGGCTTTTTTTTGAAAAGCCGGCTTTCATCATGAATTGGAAAGAGGGGTTTGCGATATGATCTTGAAACAGGAAAACAGGACCAGAATCATTCTGGCAGGCATCCTCGTACTGGTCATCCTGTTCGCGTGTCTGGGCGCTCTCGGATATTTCGGGGCGAAGACAATTCGCCGGACCCGTTTGCGCATGGAGGCGAGGGAAGCCTTCGCCGCGGAGGACTGGAAGAATGCGGAAAAGCTTTTAAATAAGTACATCACGCAGGATCCCGACAGCGAGGATGATATCGTCCGCCTTGCCCGGGTCTACCGGCATTTCGGCAATACAGGCGAGGAAATGCTCTGCTGGTACAGGGCCGCCTCGCTGAACCCGCTGAAACCGGAGTACCGGGATGCCTACACCGCGTGCGCCATGAGCGCCCGCGACTTCCAGCACCTTTTCGCGTATATGAGCCGCAGAGTCCATTTGGGCGAGGAGCTTTCTCCGAAGGATAAGATCCTGTACCTCATCAGCGCGGTCATGACGAACCATGGCAAAAATGTGGAAAAGTATTATGAGAATATGCTCAAGGCGAATCCCGATGCATTCCGGCAGGATGAACTCGGCCGCTATGCCGAATTTCTCGTAAAATACAAAAACCTTACGCAGGACGAACGTTCGAGGTTCATCGAACAGGGCCTCCAGTCGGACGATCCCTTCATCCGCCTGGAATCCATCCTGTTCTATCTCGGCTGGCTTGAGGACTCCGGCCAGGACGCGGATTTCGTTGACGGACAGATGGAAACGATGCTGAAGCAGGCGGCTGACTTGAACCGGTTTGCCGGGACTCCGTATCTGGCGGAATTTTACTTTTCCCGGCACAGGTTCAGTTCCGTCCTCGAGGTCCTCGAGCCCTTCCTTGCGGATATCGCGTATATCCCGATGTCCGTTCTTTATGCGGAGAGCTGCGTGTACGGCATCCAGCCGGAGAAACTGAAGCCGCTTGCCGACAGGTATCGTCACCTCGGACCAAAGCATCAGCTGCTGGCATCCTATTTCGACGCGCTGTCCATTTTCAGCCGGGGCGAGGGAAAAAGCGACGAACTCGCCAAGCTCATGCGGGAAATCAGCGGCGTTGTGCAGACGACCCTTGCCAACCTGGTCAATCTCCAGGTCGCGCTCAACAGTGACAGCGCGGAAAAAGTCGGCAGTTCCTTCGAGGCGATCATGAAGAACCCGCCGTTCTTCAACGTGCAGGAACGGGCCCGTTCCGCGGTCTATCTCTATCTGTGGAACAGGATTCAGGAGGATCCGGAGCTCGCCGGAGATCCGCGCATGGTCAAACTCGCTCAGCTCATTTCGAACCCCGAACAAAAGGATGCCTTCCTGACGCGCATCATGATCTCCGATATGTACAGACGGAAAGTGCTGACCCGGCAGGCCCTTCAGGAAGCGCTGAACGCGTTTCCGCTAGATCCGTATCTTCTGCAGGTGGCCGCCGAATTCGAGCTTTTCAACGGCGATCCGGAACGAAGCCTGATTTATATCGACCTGTTCTACGGGCAGGAAAATGCGGATCGTTCCACCGCCTTCGATCTCCTGCACATGCTCGCGCTGGAGCTTGCGGGAAGGATCGACGAAGCAGCAAAGGAATACACCGACCTGGTCATCAGCAACGAAACGAACATGGGGATCCTCTACCGTTACTTCGATTTCTGCGTCAAGTACGAACGCCGGGAGGAGCTGTCCAGAATGGCGGAACGTCTGGAAGCCTCGTCCGCGCCTGAATTGAAGGCGCTGGCTCCTTTCTTCCGGGCGGAAGAACTGTTTCTTCAGGGGGAAACGGAGGAGGCGCTGTCCCTGCTCGAAGCGGCAGATACGGACCGTCAGGACTTCGTGCTTTATGCGGCAGACAAGTTCAGCTCGTGCGGTCGTGTGGACCCGGCGCTTTCCCGTTATCTCGCGCTTGTCGACAAGTCTCCCGACAAGGATTTGATCATGGCCAATATCGCAGAGGTCTATCTGGCCAAAGGAATGAAGGAGAAGGCCCTTTCCTATGCGGAAAAGTTCTGGCAGACGAATCAGGATGACAACCTCGCCCAGTTCGTCTACGCTCAAATGCTTGTGGCCAACGGGCGTTATCAGGATGCGGAAAAGGTCCTCAAGGTGCCTCGCCGCAATGTCGAACTGCCGGACAACCTCAGGGAGCTCTGGACGGACATCATGCTTCATTGCGTCCGGGAGGATTTGGATAATCAATCCTTCTCTCGCGCGCTCGAACGCATCAAGCACTATCTGATCCTCTACCCGGATGACCCCGCGTTCCTGGAATTCAAGGCGCGTGCGGAACAGGAACTCAGAAAAGCGCCGGATGCCCGAAAGTGAGCAGACGGCAATCCGCTTCCGTTCGTCCGACTGACTGGAAAAGGATCGTCGGATAGGATCCCGAGGGCGGATTGGACGGACAGGTCGGATGGGGTTGGACGGATAGACCCGGCAGGTCCTTTTGTATGTTATATCCTGTTGTTCACGTCTGCAACTCTTCTTTTCCGAGAATGGGCCTTGGAGCTCGTCGGAGGAAAAGGAAAGAG
>JBGUKN010000031.1:0-12482 GCA_045114455.1 Victivallales bacterium | reverse complement strand
GGGCGGCTTCGGCGGCGGCATGGGCGGCTTCGGCGGCGGCATGGGCGGCTTCGGCGGCGGCATGGGCGGCTTCGGCGGCGGCGGTATGGGACCGCAGGCCGGCGGCGCCACTGTCAGCACCGTCAGCGAAATCCAGGAAAAGTTCCCGGATGAATACAAGGCTGCTCAGGAACTCCGTCAGAAGGATCCCGCAGCTTATCGCGAGAAAATGCGCGACCTGCAGAAGAAGCTCACCGATGACAAGGAGAAATAATCCAAGTCAGAGCTGACACAGCACAAAACGAACCGCCTCCGGCCTCAAAACCGGGGGCGGTTTTTTGTGTGCAGAGGGATTCCCTGTCAGGCTGGACGGAACGATAAAAAACAGCAAAAAGGCTGCATAAGGCCGCGGCCCAGGGCGACGAAAACGCGCAGGCCGCCCTCGACTGGCTGAAAAAAGGGAAACCGGAACGGACCGGCAGCGTCACTTCACGAAATAAGTCTTCAGCGGCGGGAAACCGTTGAAACAGACAGAGCAGTAGCTGGCCGTGTACGCGCCGGTCGTAAGCCAGTAGACGCGATCGCCCGGCTTGATGCCGTCGGGAAGCGAGTTGCGGAACTTCTCGTACATGATGTCCTGGCTGTCGCAGGTGGGTCCGGCGATCACGAAGTTGTCGGACGGCTTGCCCTCGGCGTCGCTGTACAGCGGATACTTGATGCTCTCGCCGATGGTCTCGATCAGGCCGTTGAACAGCCCGGTGTCGAGGTAGACCCACTTGTCCACGCCGACGTTGGACTTCTTGGAGACGAGCACGACCTCGGTCACAAGGACGCCGGACTCCGCGACGAGCGAACGCCCCGGCTCCAGGATGACCTCCGGGAGTCCGTCGGGAAAGTCCTCGTTCAGGTAACGCGTGATCTCCTCGGCATAGACGCGCGGCGTGCTGGTCTTCGAAATGTACTTGACGGGGAATCCGCCGCCCATGTTCACGAGATTGAGCTTGACGCCCTGCCCCGCGAGATAATCGAAGATATACCGGACCTTCGAAATCGCGGAGTCCCACGCGCCGATGTCGCGCTGCTGGGATCCGACGTGGAACGACACGCCGCACGGATTGAGGCCGAGTTCCTTCGCGAGCATGATGAGGTCGATCGCCAGGTCGGGATGGCAGCCGAACTTGCGGGAAAGCGGCCATTCCGCCGTCTCGCCGCCCTCGGTCAGGATGCGGCACGCCACGCGCGAGCCGGGCGCGTACTGGGCGAGGTTGCGGATATCGGATTCACTGTCCGTCGTGAAGAGGCGGACGCCCTTGCCGTAGGCGTAGGCGATGTCTTTGGCCTTCTTGATGGTGTTGCCGTAGCTGATGCGGTCGGGCGAAACGCCGAGCGAAAGGATCTGGTCGAGTTCGTACACGGACGCGATATCGAAGCAGGCCCCCATGTCGCGCAGGATGGTCAGGACTTCCGGCGCGGGATTCGCCTTCACGGCATAGTAGATATGGGCGAAGGGATACAGACTGCGGAGCGCCTCGTAGTTGCGGCGGATGATGTTCAGGTTGACGACCAGAAACGGGGTTTCCCGCCGGTCGATTTCCGCTTTCATCAGCGCCCAGTCGTCGTGGCTGTAGTAATCGTACACATCCTTCAGCATGCTTGCCGTGTCCTTCTTGTTGAACTTGTTGTGCCGTAGAAACGAGAATACAATGTATCACGTTTTATGCCGCATGCAAGCGTGAAACCGCTTAAAACGGCAAAAAAATGTAAAAAAAAACACGGCATGAAAAAAAAGTCGAAAAAGACGTGTCCCGGAGGAGTATTCCGCTTGAAGAACATGCTTTCACGATGTAAATTATTGAAGTAGTTTTGCGTCTTTTCCGGGGCGATGCTCCGTCCGGACGCCGCGGGTCCAAACATTCACAACACAAACGGTTCCGAAATGTCTCACTATCTCTTCGCCGGCATGGACAGTTACGATACGCCCGAGTCCAACCGCTGCTCCCTCGCGTTCCACCTCTGGCTTCACAGCCGCTGGTATTTCTATCAGAGCAATTTCATGACCTTCTTCCTCTGCGGCAACACCGCCGCGCACGGCAAGCTCGACAAGGACGCCCAGATCGCCTACTCCTCCCGCAACATCCGCCTCATCGAACGCTGCGGCGGGCGCATCCACATCCGCGGGCTCAACCATCTGCGCGACCTCGGCGGCAAGCCCGTCGTGATCGTGGGGAACCACATGAGCCTGCTGGAGACGGCCGTACTGCACGCGATCATCCGCGAGCACATCGACTTCTCGTTCGTCGTGAAAAAATCATTGCTCGACGTGCCGTTCTTCCGGCACATCCTGCTGTCGTTCCACGCGATCCCGGTCAGCCGCACCAACGCCCGCGAAGACCTCCGCACCGTCCTGACCGAGGGAAAGAAGATGCTCGAAGCCGGACGCTCCATGATCGTCTTCCCGCAGTCCACACGCACGGAGACATTCGATCCGTCGCAGTTCAATACCATCGGCATCAAGCTCGCGAAATCCGCCGGCGTACCCGTTCTGCCCATGGCGCTGAAGACGGACTTCCTTTCCACCGGGAAATACCTGCGCGACATGGGGCCGCTCCACCCGGAACGCGCCGTGCGGTTCGAATTCGGACCCGCCATGGAAGTCGCCCAGAACAGCCATGAGACGCACCAGAAGACGATCGACTTCATCCAGGGATGTTTCGACCGCTGGGCCGAAGAAGAAAAGGCGAAAAAGAAATAATCCGGCCCCGTTTCGATTCGAATCCGCATACAGAAAAAACTTCCCTCCGAATTCATGCTCGGCAGGGAAGTTTTTTTGAACGTTGTTTTATATCAGGGTTCGCCCGGTCAGTTGGACTCGAACGCCTCCTGATAAGTCATATTGACGAGCCCCTCCGGGCGGATGGAAGACACGCGGGTGAAATTCCGGCCTTCCGGCATCACGCGAACCTGAAACGAGGAAGGCGCGAGCGCGGTGTCGTAGAGTTTCACCTTCAGCGTCACGGGCAGAAGCCCGTTCTTCGCCGCATTGATCTCGTCCTGTTTCACGGGGAAGAGCAGACGGTAGTATTTCAGCGGATGCGGCGACTTGACGATCCATTTTTCGGGGTCGACGGAATAGCCGTCCGCGCCTTCCGCGACCGCGAAGCAGGAATAGGTCCCGGTTTTGCCGACGAGTTCGTAGTCGAACCGGCTGACGCTTCGTCCGTTGTCCATCTTCACGATCAGCTCGATCCACGCGGGATTCTCGACCGCGGGCTTGTCGAACTCGGATTCGACGTCGAACGCAGGTTTCTGTTTGCCGATCTCGGCGGAAAGGATCGTGCCCGCCCGGAACGGCACGGCGGTGACTTTCCCGGACGTGCTTTTCACGGGTGCGGCGGATGCCTCCGCGCTGGAAGTCTGCGCGTTGACGAAGAGCGGCGCGGACGCCAGGAGGGCGGCGGCAACCGGAATATAAATGGAACGGAAACGAAGCATGTCTTCAAAAACTCCTCGGTTTCGTGAACGGGACAGGGAACGGGGCTCCTCCAGCCGGACCGGCGGCGGAAGTCCCGCGTTTCTATTTAGTATATCTCCGCTTCGGAATAAAATCAAGTTTTTATCATGTTTTTTTGCGGAAAAAATAAAATGTCTACTGGAATATTCCGCGATCCGGCGTTATTGTAAAAAGGCCGGATCACGCGCGCGCCTTTTCGCCCGCGTATGATCGCGCATGATGCGCGCGCCCCGGTTCCGGGATCGCGGCCACACCATCCGGACAGGAAACCAACACGTATGAACGACTACGAATCTGAACACGAAGTAATGTTCGAAGGCGACTGTATCTCGGAGGCCATCGCGAAAATGTCGGAGGCCATCTGCGAGCACATCGCGAACGACCCGCCGGAATCCGTCGCCCTGATCGGCATCCAGGCGGGCGGCGTCCCCCTCGCCAAACGCATCGCGCGCGGCATCCGCGAACGTTTCGGACGGGAAATCGACGTCGGCGCGCTCGACATCTCCATGTACCGCGACGACATCGGAAAACGGAAGACGCTCCCCATGATCCGGGAGACCACCATCCCGTTCGACATCAACGACAAGATCATCATCCTGGCCGACGACGTCCTCCAGAGCGGCCGCAGCGTACGCGCGGCGCTGGATGCCCTGACCGACTTCGGACGTCCCGCGCAGATCCGCCTCGCCGCCCTCATCGACCGCGGAGGACGCGAGTTTCCCATCCATGCCGACTACGTCGGGATGAAGGTCACGGTCGGCCCCGAATGGCGCGTCTGCATGGATTGGGCCGAATGCAACGGCGCCGATTGCGTTTTCAAGGTCAAAAAACAATAAGGACCCTCCCATATGGATTTTCAATGGACGAAAAAGGATCTGCTGGATCTCTACGACCTCTCCCGTGACGAGATCCTCCACATCCTGAACACTGCCGAAGAGTTCAAAAAGGTCTCCCAGCGGAACGTCAAGAAGGTGCCCGCACTCCGCGGCCGCACCGTGGTGAACCTCTTCGTGGAGCCGAGCACGCGCACGCGCGTCTCATTCGAACTCGCCGAACAGCGCCTCAGCGCCGACATCATCAACATGAACGCCGACGTAAGCAGTTTCCGCAAGGGCGAAACCCTGCTTGACACGCTCAAGAACATCCAGGCGCTCCAGGCCGACATCGTCGTTATGCGCCACCAGGCGACCGGCGCCCCGAACTTCCTCGCCCGCGAGCTCAATATGGGCGTGGTGAACGCGGGAGACGGCGCGCACAGCCACCCCACGCAGGCCCTGCTCGACATCTTCACCATCCGCGAGAAGAAGGGCCGCATCGAAGGGCTGAACGTGGTCATCGTGGGCGACATTCTCCACAGCCGCGTCGCGCGCAGCAACGTCTGGGGGCTCATCAAGCTCGGCGCGAACGTCACGTTCGCCGGACCCGCCACGCTCGTCCCGCGCGAATTCGAACAGATCGGCGTACGCGTCTGCCACAACCTCAAGGACGCCCTCGCCGACGCCGACGTCATCAACCTGCTCCGCATTCAGCTCGAACGCCAGCAGCGGGGCTATTTCCCCAGCCTCGGCGAATACTCCCGATTCTTCGGCATCCACCCGGAGACGCTCCGCTACATCAAGCGCGACGCCCTCATCATGCACCCGGGTCCCATCAACCGCGGCGTCGAGATCGACTCCGCCGTCGCCGACGGCCCGCAGTCCGTCATCCTTGAACAAGTCACCAACGGCCTCGCAGTCCGCATGGCCGTCCTCTTCCTCGTCGCGGGGTGCCTCAAATGAAGAAAAACAATTCCTGGATCCTCAAGAACGGGCGGATCATCGACCCCGCCAACCACGTCGACCGCACCGGCGACCTCTGGATCAAAGACGGCCGCATCGTCGAACCCGGCTCCTTCGACCCCTCGCTCGACGAGACGGAGACGATCAACCTGAAGGGGCTCGTGGTCGCGCCCGGCCTCATCGACATGCACGTGCATCTCCGCCAGCCCGGCAACACCGACGCGGAGACCATCCGCACCGGCACCATGGCCGCCGCCGCAGGCGGTTTCACCTCGATCGTCGCCATGCCGAACACATCCCCCTGCGCCGACAACGCGGGGACCATCCAGTACATCAAGGAATTCTCCGCCCGCGAAGGCGTGGTGAAGGTCCTGCCCTCCGGCGCGCTCAGCATCGGCCGCAAGGGCGAGGAGATGTCCCCGGTCGGCAGCCTCAAGGCCGCCGGAGTCGTCGCGCTCACGGACGACGGATGCTGCATCCAGAACAACGAACTGATGCGGCATGTGGTCGAATACGCCGGAAACTTCGGGCTCCCCATCCTCGAACACTGCGAGGACAAGTTCCTCGCCGGGGACGGCGTGATGCACGAAGGATACTGGTCCGTCCTGCTCGGCATGAAGGCCATGCCCGCCGCCGCCGAGGAAGTCATCGTGGCGCGCGACATCATCCTCTCCCGCCTCGCGAACTGGAAGATCCACATCCAGCACGTGAGCTCGCGCAACTCCGTCCGCATGATCCGTTCGGCGCAGGCCGACGGCGTGCGGATCTCCGCCGAAGCCACGCCCCACCATATCGCGCTGACCGACGTCGAGATCAAGAAGTTCGACACGAACTACAAGATGAACCCGCCGCTCCGCGCCGAGGAGGACCGCATGGCCGTCATCGAGGGCCTTCAGGACGGCACCATCGCCGTCATCGCCACCGACCATGCTCCGCACACGCAGACGGCCAAGCTCGTCGAATTCGACCATGCGCCGTTCGGCATCATCGGCCTGGAGACCGCGGTCCCCGTGGCGCTGACTGAGCTCTACCACAAGAACTATCTTTCCCTGTCGCAGGTCATCTCCAAGTTCACGGTCGGCCCCGCCACGATCCTCGGCATCAATGCCGGGACGCTCTCGGTCGGCGCGCCCGCGGACGTCACGATCATCGACCCGGAATGCGACTACATCGTCGATGTGAACGACTTCTACTCCAAATCCCGCAACACGCCGTTCAACGGCTACGCGGCGAAAGGACGCACCATGGCAACGTTCGTCGACGGGGTCTGCATCTTCTCGCTCCTGAAGGAGTCCGAATCCGACGACGAGGGCGTCCGATGAACTTCGACATGCACGAATTCGCGGCGATCCTCGCGCAACGGCTCCCGATCCGTTCGGATTCTCCCGAAGGAACGGAGGCCGCCGCCGCCGCGATCGCGCGCCAGCTCCCGCCCGGCACGGTCATCGCCCTGCACGGCACGCTCGGAGCGGGCAAGACGGTCTTCGCGCGCGGGTTCGCCCGCGCGCTCGGGATCGTTGAGCCTGTGAGCAGCCCCACGTTCACGCTCGTGCAGGAGTATCCCTTCCCCGGCGGCGTGCTGTACCACCTCGACCTCTACCGCATCGACAACTCGACGAACGCGCTGGCCTTCGGCGTGGACGAATACCTCTACGACTCCCGCGCCTACACGCTCGTCGAGTGGCCGGAACGCATCATGGACATCCTGCCGCCGCACACGCTTCATCTGCTGCTCCGGCCGCTTCAGGGCGCGAACCAGCGGGAGCTTTCCCTCGCCGGATTCTGATGCGGAGCGAATCGACTTCACCCTTCCGTTTTTTTTCACAAGCCACAGTTTTTTGAGCCACAGGAAATCCCCCGATCATGAAAAGCATCGTCATTGAAGGTCCGGCGCGCGTCTCCGGCGTCATCACGCCCGGCGGCAACAAAAACGCCGCGCTCCCCATCATCGCAGCAACCATCCTCACGCGCGACGAAGTCGTCATCCACAACATGCCGAAAATCCTCGACGTCGAAGTCATGCTCGACCTCGCGCGCGACCTCGGCGCATCCGTGAAGCGCGAAGGCACCACGGTCGTCATCTGCGCCCGCGACATCGACTCCGCCTCCCTGCCCCCGAAGAAATGCGCCGCGCTCCGCGCCTCCTTCATCTTCGGCGGCGCAGTTGCGGCCCGCTGCGGAGAATCCTTCATCGGCCTGCCCGGCGGCGACTTCATCGGACGCCGCCGCCTGGATTCGCATTTCTACGGTCTGGAGAAACTCGGCATCGGCAAGACGTTCGACCAGGACACGGCGGTGGTGCATTTCCAGCTCGGCAAAAACGGGCTTTCCGGCGCGGACATCTTCCTGGACGAGGCCAGCGTGACCGCCACCGAGCATATCCTGATCGCCGCCGTCCTCGCGAAGGGGAAGACCGTCATCCGCAACGCCGCCGCGGAACCGCATGTACAGCAGCTCGCGGAATTCCTGAACCTCATGGGCGCGAAGATCTCCGGCATCGACTCAAACACGCTCTTCATCGAAGGCGTTTCCGAGCTCCACGGCGCGGAGTTCACGATCGACGCCGACCACATCGAGGCCGCCAGCTTCCTTGCGATGGCGGCGGCCACAGGCGGCGGACTCGAGATCACCGGCAAGCTGCCGCCCGCCCATTACTGGATGGCGAAACGCGTCTACGAGAAGTTCAACATCAAGTTCCGCTTCTACCGCGACCACATCATCCTGAAGCCGGACCAGAATCTCCGCGTGCAGAACGATTTCGGCAGCGCCATCCCGACCATCTCCGACGGCCCGTGGCCGCAGTTCCCCAGCGACATGATGAGCTGCATGATCGTCGCCGCCACGCAGGCGCGCGGCACCTGCCTTTTCTTTGAGAAGATGTTCGAGAGCCGCATCTACTTTGTCGACCGCCTGATCGCCATGGGCGCGAACGCCATCGTCTGCGACCCGCACCGCGTGGTCATCTCCGGTCCCTCCCCGCTTCACGGCGGCGAAATGTCCAGCCCGGACATCCGCGCCGGCATGGCAATGATCGTGGCGGCCTCCATTGCACACGGACGCTCCGTGATCCACAACGCGGACATGATCTTCCGCGGATACGAAAACCTTCTCGATAAACTCCACGCGCTCTCCGTGAACGCCAAACTTGAGGAAACCTGATCCCATGGCATTCTCCAGACCGCGCCGTTCCGCGCGCACATCGAATACCGGACGCCGCTCCGGCGCCCCCGCTCCCGGTCATGCGTTCTCCGCGCCCGAAGACAGAACTCCTGCTCCGGCCGCACGCAAATCATATGCGCCCGCCGACAAGGAACAGCCCGGCGGCGCATCGGAATTCCTCTTCCAGCATGCCGTCGCGCTCGCCGTCTCCAACGCCCGGCTCGAAGACAAGCTCGACACGGAACACCCGCACGAAATCCTGGTCCCGCTCGACTATGCCGACGAATGCCGCGTCAAGACCGACGCCGTCCGCTCCTTCTGGCAGGTCCACGGGCTCCCCGCCCAGCTGGTCCCGGCAATCATCCCCTCCCCCGTCCCGCGCGGCTACCGCGCGACCTCCAAACGCCGCGTCTACGTGTCGCGCGGCGGTCAGCTCCGGTTCTGCATGGGCTACGGAGCCGAACGCGAAGAGACGCTGCTGTCCGCGCTGGAACCGGAATCCCACAACGAGGTATACGCCTGGCTTCGGAAGATGCTCGTTTCGCCCGCGTACCGGGCGGTCGGGCGCAGCCTGAATTTCATCGTCGTCCGCGGCGGCGCGGAACGCCTGACGCTGATCCTGAATTTCTTCCATTTGGACGCCGAGATCATGCACAAGACGAAGCTGCTGGCCGACCATGTCCGCGCCGAGCTCCCGCGGGTCGCCGCCATGTTCACCTTCCTGGACGAGACCCGCTCCGAATTCTACCTGGAATCGCGTTCCGCCGGAGCGCATCCGTTCAAGAAGCTGTTCGGCTCCGAATATCTCGACCTCACAGCCGCCGGATGCAAATTCCTTTATCCGCCGTCCGCGTTCTCGCAGGTCAACGAATCCATCCTGGACGCGTTTCTGCGCGAGGCGAAAAAGCTCCTGAAGCCCGGACCGGAATCCACGCTGATCGACCTCTTCTCCGGCTACGGGCTCTTTGCCGTCGCGCTCGGCGACGCGCCGGAACGCGTCGTCGGCATGGACTTCAACGGACCCGCGATCCATGCCGCCTCGGGCAACGCCCTGCACAACAGACCTGACGCCGATATCGAATTCATCGCCTCGGCGGTTACGCCGTCCGCCATCGAGAACAAGCTCCCGCCCTGCCCCGCCGAACTTTACGGCGCGGACGAGGAACAGCCCGAAGGTGAGCTTTTCCTCCTCGACCCGCCCCGGAACGGCGTGCGTCCCAACGTGATTGCCGCCATCGCGAAACGTTCCCCGGCACGCGTCCTGAACATCTTCTGCTCCGCGGACGAAGTGCCGAACACGCTCAGTGCATGGAAGCACAACGGCTATTCTCCCTCGGCTGTCCGCGTATTCGACATGTTCCCCGGTTCGCCCAACGTCGAAACGATGGTCCTGCTGGAAAAGACGAAGAAAAAGCCTTCTTCGGACAGAAGAAAAACGGGAAAAGCAGCAGCCCGCACTCCGCAAAACAGGAAAAAAGCGTCCGGGCATCCGTCCGCCAAAAACGCTTCCTCCCATTCCCGAAGCCGGAGAACAAAACAGCGATAACGGATTTCTCTGTTGAACCGGAAACCGGAAACGGATAACGGAAGAACGCAAACGGGTCAGGAATGAACGGACATCCGACCTGCTTTTCGAAAGCCGATCCGCAGTTCCATGTTCCGTTTTTTCCGGGATCCGTCCGCATCTTTCTTCTGCAAACTTCCTTCGTCTTTACCGGACGAAAAGAAAAAAAACTGCTTGCTTTTTTTTGTTCGCGGACTATATTTAAATACATACGAATTCCCCAAAACAGCGAAACGGCTTTTCCGGCCGGACTTCATCCTCAAACACCATGCAGCAGGAGCGAAACAATACGACGATGTCATCTTGCAAGGGAGTTTTCCGCCTTGGGTCTTTTCTCAAAAAGCATGAAACGGTCCTCACAGGCATTATTCTAGCATTGCTTTGCATTCTTGTCCTGGCACGCATTTCGATGACATGGGAAAAACGGGAGTACGCATTCATTGATGCCCGGTACTTTGTGGAAACAGCAAAACTTATCCTCCAGGGCATTTCCCCGTACAACCCGGAAACAAATCCCACAATATTCAAGTATCCGCTGCAGGCGCCGAGCATGTCTTTGCTGTCTATGCCCATATGTTTTCTCCCCGGAGACATCCCGCCGCTTCTTTTCTTTTATCTGGGCGGGATAATCGCTTTTTTCTGCTTTACCTTTCTTGTTTTTGATTTCTACGGATTTCCTTTCGGCGAACAATTCAAGCTCCGGTGGAAGAACCTTCCGACATGGATTGTGTTCTCCCTGATTTTCACTTCTTCGCCGTTCTTATTCATGCTGAGACACGGGCAGAACTCCAGCTTTGCCGCCTTCTTTCTCTTTCTGGCGCTGCTTTATCCGAAGAGGGACCGACAGGGCAATATCCTGTTTCTCGGCTTGTCGGCGGCCATAAAGTATTCCCTCCTCACGATGCAGATGCCCGTTCTTCTGATCCAGAAAAGGTGGCGTCTGTGTGTCTTTTCCTTTCTTCTGTTTTTGTTCATGGTCCTTGTCGTCGGTTTCTGGCTGGACGGAATCATCCCCGCAATCAGGGATTATGTTGATTTAGTGTTTCAAGACACCAAAAACGGCACGAATTCATATTCCAACAAGAGCTCCCTGCTCTTCATCCATGTCGGTTTTTTCAGATACGGGCCTGTCAATACGATCATAAAGGTCTTCCTGCTCGCGCTTTATGCGATGTCATTGCGGATCATCTATCTGCGCGGGAAAAAGGCGAAAAACGCCGATCCGGCCGGCGACGGCATGCCCGGCGTGACTGCGCTGGAATGGGGAGCTTTTACCGCTCTCACGATGGCGATCTCCTATCATCGTTATTATGACGGCATCCTGTTCGTACCGTTTTTAGGGATCGTCTTTCTGGAAATGCTGAAAAATGCCTCCCGGAAAGCCGATTTCAAAACGTTCGATCTTTTCTGTATCCTGGGAGCTGCCGGGCTGCTGCTTTTCTGGACAATGCCGTTGAAACTGGTCTATGCCATGGAGAGTATGCTGGGAGATATCTTCCCCGGCGGTCAGGCAGTTGTCCTGTGTCCGAAGAATCCGTTCACCGGACAGGGGATCATGTTTCCTCTTTCAAAACTTGTCATGATCGGCACAATCGTCTTCCTGTTTGCCCTGGAACTGCTTCATTCCTCCGACTTCTCAACCGGAACCCCTTCCAAAAAAGAGAAAACGGAATAACGGTTCTTCTCTCCACGCCGGTTTTCCTCGGTTGCATCTGCCTTGCCTCCCGGAAGCACGCTCTTTTTTTTCATGGAGAAAAAAAACGAACCGTTTTTTATAACTGACGCTGAAAAAACACTGTTTTTTACATTTTTTGCTTGAAATCCCGGCGTCTTGTGGCATATTATCTTCAGACATTCGTTTTTTTCTGAAACCACCCCGGAGTTTTACATTCCATGAAAATCTCGACCAAAGGACGCTATGGACTTCGCATTCTGATGGATCTCGCTCTCCACCAGTCTGAAAAACCGCGCCTGATCCGCGACATCGCGAAATCCCAGCAGATTTCCGAAAAGTACATCAGCCGCCTCGTGATCGCCCTCCGCAAGGCGGGCATGATCCGGTCCGTGCGCGGCGTCAACGGCGGATTCCATATCGCGATGAAGCCGGAGGAAATCACGCTTCTGGACGTGATCGAAGTCATGGAAGGGCCGCTGTCCATCGTCGACTGTGTTTCCGCGCCGGAAAAATGCGGCCAGAGCGTGAACTGCGCTCCACGCGAGATATGGAACAAGCTCAATGAGGACATCCGCGCCCTGATGCGGCAGACCACGCTCGCCGACATCCTGGAATCCTACAAAAAACAAAACGCACGGAACGGCATTCTGGACTACTGCATCTGAGTCTTGCCCCTCCACACACAAAAGATATCCGCTTTTCCGGAAGAGGTTCCGAAAAAGCGGTTCTTTTTTTGTATGTTATATCCTGTTGTTCACGTCTGCAACTCTCCTTTTCCGAGAATGGGCCTTGGAGCTCGTCGGAGGAAAAGGAAAG
>JBGUKN010000030.1:0-21968 GCA_045114455.1 Victivallales bacterium | reverse complement strand
GCGGATTCGACAGGACGGGCGTTTACGAAGATGCGCTGCTCGGCGCGGGAATTGCGCGTGAAGCCGCGCCGCGCGATGAACCCGTTCACAGTGATGCCGCGTTCCGTGCGGGAAAAAGGCAGAAGCGCGCCGGCGTATTCTCGCCCGAAGAACTCGCTGATGCGCGGGAGGATGGACGGTGCGGACGGGGTGGAGAGCAGGATGCGTCCGTCGGCTTTCAGGATAAACGCGACGTCGTGATGCGCCAGCGCGATGTTCGAGAGGATTTCGACGATGTGGCGTTCCTCGGTCGCGACGGTGCGGAGGAAGTTCTTGCGCGCGGGAACGTTGAAAAAGAGGTCGCGGGCGATGACTTCGGTGCCGGGCGGGCATCCGGCAGGCTTCTCCGTGACGGCCTTGCCGCCCGCGATGAAGACTTCGACGCCCTCGGGCGTTTCGCGGCGGCGCGTGCGGATGGTCATGCGCGTGACGGCGGCGATGCTGGGGATGGCTTCGCCGCGGAATCCGAAGGACGCGATGTCGAAGATGTCGGCTTCGGAGGAAATTTTGCTGGTGGAGTGCGGATCGAGGCAGAGCAGGGCGTCGTCTGCGTCCATGCCCTCGCCATCGTCCGCGACCGAAATGGACCGCCGTCCGCCGTCCTCGATCGTGACGGTGATCTTCCGTGCGCCCGCGTCGAGGGAGTTTTCCACGAGCTCCTTCACGATGGACGCGGGGCGTTCGACGACCTCGCCCGCCGCGATTTTGTTGCAGACCTCGTCGCTCAGCTGCCTGATCTTGCTCATGACGCGGTCCGTTTCTCCGTCCCGGCGGCGTTTTCGCCGGACGGGATGGTCTCCGGCATGGGCGACGGCAGCAGGAAGAACAGCCGTTCGTCATAGTAATCCGCTTCGTCGTCGCGCCCCGATGCGCGGAGGACGCCGGAGAGCAGGTAGACGATCTCGACGTCGTCCGGGTAGAACAGGAAGAGCGTGCGGAGCAGGTCCTCGGCGCGTTCGTATTCGCCGTCGTTCAGCAGACGCCGCACTTCCACGACGTCCCGCTGGATGTTGGGTCGGGCGGGCTGTCCGGCCTCGTTGGAAACGGGGCGGAACCCGGGGAAAAGGAAATCGCCGGAGAAGAGGACCGGTTCGCGGGCGTTCAGGGCGACGGTGAACCCGGAGCTTTCCGGTTCGAAGGACAGGTCTTCCTCGGAGTTGATCCTGTAGATGGAGATGATGATGACGGTCGTGAGGATAACGAACGCCATGAAGATGATGAACGGGGCCATGTCGCCGGCCGGGCTGTCTTTTCTGCTGGGGGAACCGGAAGGCACGTCAGGCCTCCTTCCCCGCCGTCATGCAGGGTGGATAATGGCAGGCGCAGGCATGTCCGGGGACGAGTTCGCGGAGCTGCGGCGGTTCCTCCCGGCAGATGCGGCGCTGTTCCGGCGAGAGCTTGTCGGCGTGTTCGCAGCGGTCGCAGAAACGGCATCCGGGGCCGAACTTGTCGGGGGAGGGGACGGTGCCGCGGATGGTGTTCAGGCGGTTGTGTTCGCCGCCGAGGACCGGGACGGCGCGGATGAGCGCGGAGGTGTACGGGTGCATCGGATGGGCGATGAGCTCGGCCACGGGCGCGGTCTCAATGATGCGTCCGGCGTACATGACGGCGACGCGGTCGGCGAGTTCCGCCACGATGCCGAGGTTGTGCGTGACCAGGATCACGGCCATGCCGCGGTCCTTCTTGAGCGAAAGGAGCAGGTCTAGGATCTGTGCCTGGATCGTCACGTCCAGCGCGGTGGTCGGTTCGTCCGCCACCAGGATCGACGGCGCGCAGCCGAGCGCCATGGCGATCATCACGCGCTGCTGCATGCCGCCGGACATCTCGTGCGGATACTGTTTCGCGCGGTTGGCGGGGTCCGGGATGCCGACCTGACGCAGGAGCTCGACGGCTTCTTCGAACGGGTCGGAGACGTCCTTCCGGTGCAGCCGGACGGCTTCGGCGATCTGGTCGCCCACGCGGAAGACGGGGTTCAGGGACACGGACGGTTCCTGAAAGATATAGGAGATGCAGCCGCCGCGCACCTGACGCAGACTGCGTTCGTTGAGCTGAAGCACGTCCGCCACGCCGCCGAGTTCGGGACCGCGGTCGAGCAGGACCTCGCCGGAGAGTACGACCGGGGGTTCCGGGAGCAGCCGCGCGAGCGACATGCAGGTAACGCTTTTGCCGCATCCGCTTTCCCCGACCAGAGCCAGCATTTCGCCGCGTTCGAGCGAGAACGAGACGTCCGTGACGGTGGGCTGAAGTCCGCCGTCGGTACGGAACTGAACAGAAAGGTTTTTGACGTCGAGCAGGGGCATGGCAAATCTCCGAAAAATACATCTTATAACATACAGCGGGAACGGCGGAAATCAATCCGAATGCCGAAGAAACGACAAAAAAACCTTGACAATCCGCCGGAACCGTGCTATATTTGCCCCGTCCGCTTTAACTTGTATCTTCTTTCCCCGCCGGATTCTACTTCGGACCCGACCTCTTCGGTTCCGGCGCTTTTTCCCGCGGCACCTGTTTCCCCGAACTGAAAAAAGTCCCCAAATGAACCATCCGAAGGAGACCGATCGATGTTGAACCGATTCCTGTTTGCCGCCACGACAGTCGCTTTGGCATTCTCCGCGCAGAGCCTTTTCGCCCAGCGCGAGCCGACGCCGATCGAACCGCCGACCAAATACGATTTTTCCAAGCTCAAAATGGAGAAGCTCGGACGCGGCGTGATCGCCGTCCGGCAGAACTCCGGCGAGGTGTTCGTGACGTGGCGCTATCTTTCGAAGGACCCGAGGAACACTGCGTTCAACGTGTACCGGGACGGAAAGAAGGTCAACGCCGATCCGGTCACGGAAGCGACGTATTTCATCGACAAAAATGCGGGCGGCGGCGTGTACGCCGTGAAGCCGGTCGTCGACGGGAAGGAAATCGAGGAACAGTCAGCATCTTATACTCTGCCCGGAAATGCGCCCGCCGGCTATGTGAACATCCCGCTGGACAGGCCCGCGGACGGGAAAGCGCCGGACGGCGAGGCATATACCTATTCCCCGAACGACGCTTCGGTGGGGGACGTGGATGGCGACGGCGAATACGAGATCATTTTGAAGTGGGATCCCTCGAACGCGCACGACAATGCGCACGACGGCTACACCGGAAACGTGTATCTGGACTGCTACAAGCTCGGCCGCGCGGAAAAGATGTGGCGGATCGACCTCGGCAGGAACATCCGCGCCGGGGCGCATTACACGCAGTTCATGGTCTACGACCTCGACTGCGACGGCATCGCGGAGATCGTCTGCAAGACCGCCGACGGCACGGTCGACGGCACGGGGAAGGCCATCGGCGACGCGGACGCGGACTACCGCACGCCGCAAGGCCGCATTCTGACCGGACCGGAATATCTGACCGTGTTTTCCGGGAAGACCGGGGCCGCTCTTGAGACCGTTCCGTACGACGTCCCGCGCGGCAACATGCGCGACTGGGGCGACAATTACGGCAACCGCTGCGACAGGTTCCTGGCGGCGGTCGGTTATCTGGACGGAGAGCATCCGAGCGTGATCATGTGCCGCGGGTATTACACGCGGGCCTATCTTGCGGCGTACGACTGGGACGGACAGCACCTGACGAAACGCTGGGTGTTCGACTCCAACGAGCCGGAGAACCGGGGCTACGCGGGGCAGGGCAACCACAATCTGCGCGTTGGCGACGTGGACGGCGACGGCAAGGACGAAATCGTCTACGGATCCTGCACGATCGACCACGACGGCAAGGGTCTTTACACGACCGGGCTCGGACACGGCGACGCCATGCATCTGACGCAGTTCGCCTGGGATATGCCCGGACTTCAGGTGTGGTGCTGCCACGAGAACAAGCGCGACGGCGCGACGCTGCGCGACGCCGCGAACGGGAAGATCCTGCATCAGGTCCGGCATAATTCAGATGTTGGACGCTGCATGGCCGCCGACATCGACCCGGCCAACCCCGGCGTCGAGATGTGGGCGTCCGGCATCCCGCCGCAGACAGTGAAGGGCGAGGCGCTGGGCGGCAATCCGCGCGGGCTTTCCTGCAATATGGGCGTGTGGTGGGACGACGACCTGTGCCGCGAACTGCTCGACGGCAACACGATCACCAAATACAACGCCGCGCAGGGAACATGTGCGCCGCTCATGCGGTTCGAGGGATGTTCGTCCAACAACGGCACGAAGTCCACGCCGTGCATCCAGGGCGACCTCTTCGGCGACTGGCGCGAGGAGGTCCTGATGCGCACCGACGACAACCGCAACCTCCGCCTGTTCGTCTCGACCATCCCGACCGCGTACCGGTTCCATACGTTCCTGGAGGACCCCGTGTACCGCATCAGCCTGGCCACGGAGAACGTGGCGTACAATCAGCCGACGCAGCCCGGGTTCTACTTCGGGCCGGACCTCATCTTCAAGGCGGCAAAACCCGACCGCGGCGTGCTGTTCCGGGGGACGGTCCTCCGGGTGTACGTACGCTGAGGCGCGAACGGCAGAGTTTTTTGATGATAGGACCTATAGGACTTCTGGGACCTATAATAGAAACGCCTTGTAAAACGCCTTGTGCCCTCAGAGGTCGAGGTGTTCGACTCTGGCGCGGAGCCACACGAGGGACTGTTCCCGGCTTTTCAGTTCGCCTTCCAGCCGGAGGTCTTCGGCCTCGTTGAGGATGCGGCGGAAGACCGCGCCTGGGTTGACGCCGAGCGCGATGATGTCGTCGCCGTTCAGGAACGGTTTCCGGGGCGCGGGGAGCCTGGCGTATTCGCGCATGCGGTCGAGCATGAGGACGTAGTTGTCGAGCAGTCCGTGGCACGCGATGCAGTCGAGGCGGTGGAGCTCGAGTTCGAGCGGGAAATTCGGGTCGGCGATCATCCGCATCCATTTGGCTCTCTTCATCTCGTGGACGGCGGCGAAACGCATGTGATGGCGGATGGCGGCGGTGATCGCGTCGACCGAGGCGGATGCAAAGTGCAGGCGCGCGAGGATTTCGGCGGCCATGTCCGCGCCGAGGGCTTCATGCCCGTAGAAATGCGGGATGCCGTCCTTGAACGTTTGCGTGCCGGGCTTGCCGACGTCGTGGAGCAGGGCGCTCCACATGAGATCGGGGGTGCGCCAGGCGGCGTGGCGGAGCAGGAGCATGGTGTGGATGAAGACATCGCCTTCCGGGTGGTACTGCTTCGGCTGTTCCACGCCGCGCATGGCGTCGACTTCCGGCAGGACGACCTTCAGGATGCCGAGTTCCGCGAGCATTTCGAATCCTTCCGCGGGGCGCGGGCCGGTCAGGATCTTTTCGAGTTCGGCGCGGATGCGTTCGGCGGCGATCAGGCGGAGTTTTTCCGCCGCGTTGGCCGCGGCTTCCTTCGAGGCGGGATCGACCGTGAATCCGAGCTTTGCGGCGAACCGGACGAGACGGAGGATGCGGAGATGGTCCTCGCCGAAGCGTACCACGGGGTCGCCGATGGTGCGGAGAACGCCCCCCCGGAGGTCGTCGAGTCCGCCCACGCAGTCGACGACGGTACGTTCCGCCGGGTCGTACAGCAGTCCGTTGACCGTGAAATCCCGCCGAGTGACGTCCAGGACCTCGTCGTCCGTGTAGACCACATGGTCGGGGCGGCGTCCGTCGCTGTAGCCGCGTTCCGCCCGGAACGTCGCGACCTCGATGGGGATGCCGTCGACGACAACCGTGATGATGCCGAACGCCACTCCGATCGGGATCGCCCTGTCGAACAGCGCCTGGATCTGTCCCGGGCGCGCGGACGTGGTGACGTCGATGTCGTCCGGGGTGTGTCCGAGCAGGAGGTCGCGGACCGCCCCGCCCACGAAATAGGCCTTGTGCCCGGCGGCGCGAAGCACGGCGGCGGCTTTTTCGGCGGCGGCGAAAAGGGGCGTTTGCGGGATGTCTCCGGAAAAAGAAGAGATTTTCATGAAAAAACGGATTGCGACTTGTCTTTTTTGCAGAATCTGCTATGTTTAAATGATATGTTGACAATAAAACAATAGCGCGGGTTTGCCCGAATGCAAGCGCGCATGTGCCATTTCCGCAAAAAAGAACCACAATAAACGAACCCGAATGCCTGAAGAAAACCTGACAGCCGTCTTCGGCGGCACGTTCGACCCCGTTCATCTCGGTCATCTCGGACTTGCGGATTATTTGCTGGAAACCGGTCGTGTGAACAGGATCGTCTTTCTGCCCGCTCCTCACCCGCCCCATAAACCGGGAAACGAACCGGCTCCGTTCGCGGACCGTGCGGCGATGCTCCGCGCGGCAGTCGCCGGACACCCGGGGATGAGCGTGAGCGAACTGGAAGCGGAGCGATCCGGTCCGTCCTATACGGTCGATACACTGGACATCCTGAAAAAACGGTATCCGGCGGAGCATTTCGTGTGGGTGATCGGGTCGGATTCGCTGAACCAGCTGCATCTGTGGTACGATGCGGAACGCCTGGTGCGCGAAAACCGGTTCCTGATCTATCCGAGGCCGGGCGCCGAGGCCGACCCGGACCTGCTGCGTTCGGTCTGGCCGCAGGAGATTTTCGATAAGCTGCGCAGCGGTATCCTGAACGGCGCACCCGAATTCGATTCGAGTTCGACCGAAGTGCGACATCGCCTGTCCGAACAGGGGGCGGACGCATGCCGGGACCTGCTGCCGGACCCCGTGCTGAACTACATCAAAGAACAAAACCTTTATCCTCAAAGAAACGGAGTTGCCCTTACATGAACGACGAACAGGAAACAAAGAAACCGAAAATGCACTTCAAGGTGCTGGACGTGATCGAGCTGTGCGAAAAGGTCGCCTACGATCATAAAGCCGAGCACATTCTCCGTCTCGATATGACGAAACAGGACGGCGCGATCGGGGATTATTACCTGATCTGCACTGGCCTCTCCGAGCCGCACATTGGCGCCATCGCGGAACGCATCCAGCGCGCCGTGCGCGAAGAATACGGCATTCATCCGATCACGCTTGACGGCACGCCGCAGAGCCAGTGGATCATCGTGGACTTCGGATTCCTGCTGATCCACATCATGACGAACGAGACGCGCGACCGTTACCAGCTGGAACAGCTCTGGGGCGACGTGCCGAGCTACGACGCCATGGCAAAACTGGACGCGGAACACGAGAAGCTCGCCGCCGCCCGCAGAAAACAGGCCGAAAAGGGCATCGGCGCCGGAGCGGACGAATGACCGACCCTTTCCGCGACGGGGATTTCCGGGACGAATTCGACTGGGAGAAGGAAATCCGCAGGGACGACGACCGGGTGCATGATTATCTGGCCGAACTCCCGCGCTACATCGACCTGCCGGACGAGGACAAGGTCATCTCCAAGCGCATCCGCAGGCGCGGATCCGCGTGGGACGACGATTTCGACGCGCCGTCCGACGACGACTACGACGACGATTACGACGATGTGCCGGAGGAGGATTTCGTCCGGCATCGCGACGGAAGCGACGTGTACACAGCCGCGTCGAAGATGGCGATCGACCTGACCGAGTACTTCGCCGTCGAGAAGGACCAGGCCGCGGCCCGCGCCATGATGCGGGCCCTGACGCTCCTGGGGAAACTGATGGCGCGGTCTCTGGACATTCTCCGCCTGGAGGACGGCGACCTGGTCACGTTCCGGATCGCGCTTGCCAAGCGTTTCCTCGCCGATCTCAACGAACTGATCGGCGAATATGAGAAATTCCCGGATGCGATCCGCGACGGATTCCTGAAGGATGCGTTCACGATGCGCGACGACGTGCTGGCGAAAGTCCGTCAGTACCGCCGGGACATGAAACGGAAATGAACGGAATGCCGGGAGTTCCCGCCGGAAAATGCGAAAAAAAAAGCGAAACTCCCGGAACAAAACGCAAAACGGTTTGTCTGTAGAACATAAGGACAGCGATGGAACAGGAACAAAAGGTCCGTGAAGATGCGCTTCTGAATGCGTTCCGGAATGGCGACGACACCGCGTTCGACGGCCTGATCGGGATGTACTCCGCGAAGCTTTACAAAGTCGCGTACGCCCTGCTCGGGTCCCGTCAGGATGCCGAGGAGGTCGTGCAGGACACGTTCCTGCGGGCGTACCGCGCTTTGCAGTCGTTCCGCGGCGAATCGAGCCTGGAGACCTGGCTTCATCGCATCGCCCTGAACCTGGCCCGGAACAAGTACCAGTGGAACCACCGGCGCGGAAGCGGCCTGAACGTGAGCCTGACCGTCGGCGACGATGCAGGCGGCGATTCCGGGACGGAAAACGAACAGGACGTGCCGGACCGGCGGATGGAGCCGGACCTTGTCCTGGAACAAGACGAGATCGGAAAGAACATCATGAAAGCATTGAACAGCCTGCCGGACAATCTCCGCGAGACCATGCTCCTGCGGCATGTGAACGACATGCCGTACGAGCAGATCGCGCAGAAACTGGACTGCAAGGTCGGAACCGTGAAGTCCCGCCTGTCCCGCGGCCGGGAAATGCTTCGTGATTACCTCTCCGCCGCCGGAATCCTTCCTTCCGCGGGCGGAATACATTAAAGCGTCATGAAACGCAACCCCCCCCCTGTTTTGAGGCAGAAAAATGAGTGACCAGGCGACTTCCCCCGGGTGCCCGGATGCGGAAACGATATCGGCGATCTTCGACGGCGAGCTTGTGCCGGACGAGAGCGTCCGGGCTCATCTCGGATCGTGTCCGGACTGCGGCGTCCGGCTGTCGGATTACGCCGCGATCCGCGGCGCCCTGTCGCATGCCCTGGCGTCCGAACCGGACCCCGGAATGAACGCCCGTATCGCGTCGTTCGTCCGTGCGGAGTCCGCCGGTTTTGCGCCTGCCGGCATGGCGAGGCGGGATTTTTCCGACTCGCGCACGGCATGGATCTTCCGTATTGCGGCGCTGTTCCTTCTGGGGTGCTTCTTCGTCTATCTCCTGATGGACCAGATGCATGTGAGCCGGTCGGGGGGCGGACGTCCGCACATGGCCTCGGTCGGGGCCGTGCAGCCCCGTCCCGCCGGGAATCCTGTTCCCTCGCTGTCCGCGGAACCCGGAGTCGGCGATTACGTCCGGGCAAGAGTCGTTTCCAATTCCCCCTCCGAGCGACAGTATGCAATTGATATCGATCCCGTGCTGATCCCTGACGAATTCGGCGGTGTTCCGGGCGATGGTCGCATCCCGTTCCTTCTGCCGTCCGTTTCCGGACAGGACGGCGATACGATGAGGCGGATCCCGCTGCATCCGGACCCTGATTTCGACGCCATGCGGATGCTGGAGTCGATCCGGCGGGATCTGACTGCGCTGGATGTCCCGGGGCTTTCGATCGAAACGGAAAGCCGCGGGAACTCGCTTTTCACCACCATCCGCCTGGATTCCGCGGGGATGTTCGATATGAGCATGGCCAGGACGGATGATGCGTTCGAGCTTTTCCTGATGAGCGGGGCCGCCCCGGAAGACAACGGGCCGGTGGTCTTCCACATCGAGTTTTTCTGCGAGTAAGTGAAGATCGGCAGCCGGATTATCCGGTGTTTTTTTTATTTCTTAAAAAAAATAAAAAAAACTTGAAAAAACAAAAAAAAGGATTATTATATATAGAGGATTATTCTTTGTTTTTTGCAAAACATCCGGATTTCGGCCTGCTTTCCCGGGTGATATCAATGATTCCGGGGCCGTTCGGTGGCATTGATAAACAGATAGGAGTAAAAATGAAAAAATCGTTTTTCGCGGTCGCTCTCGCTTGTGCGTTGTCTTTTGGCGGTCTTACAGCCTATGCTGACAACTTCACTCCTCAGGGCAAGGTCTCCTTCGACAATGAAACGGGCATCCTTTCTTCCAGAGGTTCCGAATCTTTGTCGATCCTTCTGATGAATCCTTCCGCTTCCGGCGACATCAAACTGAGCAGCTTCCTGACGACGATGGCAACCAACTCTTCCGGAGAAAAGGAGTTCGGCTATCTGCAGAGCGACGGCACGTTCGTTTCCCTTGCCGGAGTCCTGAAAAGCATTGATGCGGCTTCCGTCGACGAGTCCAAAGTCGCATCCATTTCCCTCGGAAAATTCGAGAAGGACAACACCATCCAGTTCGGATATGCGGACAAGAACGGAGAGAATTTCTCATCCGTCAAGATCGAAAGCGAGGCCGGATTCCACGGCGCCTACGATACGGACAGCTTTTTCCACCTTGATTTTTCGGAAGATCCGTTCGACGGCAGAATTGAGGTCATTGTCGTTGGGCAGCCTCTTCCCGCCTCCACTGTGACGCTGCTTGTGGCTTTGGCGGCCGGAGCAGGCCTTCTTCTTTTCAGAAATCGCAAACAGCATGCGCGCCGCATTGCACAGGTATGAGCGAAGAAGACAAACAGAGCACTAACAGCGGGATAAGTTCAAATCCTGCTGAAACAGACACGGAGCGCCAGGCCGAAGACCCGCACTCCGTGTCTTTCCGTCCATCGGATGCCGGGGTCGGGGTCGGTGAAAACGGGGAATCCCCTGAGGAGGAGGAAAGACCTTTCCCGTCCGGGGGAAACATGTCCCGCGAGGAACTTGAAAGCTATTTCCGGAACAATCCCCGTTTCGCCCGGATGTTCGACCATTCGGAGGACGAGAAAAAAGCCCCCAAGTGGAGTATCCGGGTCGGTGGCATACGCCTGACGTTGCGGCGTATCATGATTGTCTTCGTTTTTTTCCTTGTCGTGCTTCTCTGCCTGGGCGTCTGCCTGTTTTACGCAGTCAAGGACATCGGCAAATATGTTGCGTTCAAGGAGGCTTCCGCTCTTTTTGAATCCGGCGATTACGACGGCGCCAGAGAGAAGTTTATCAAGGTCCTGAAAGAGGATCCGAACAAGGAGGCCGCCGTCGAGGCGATGGCGCAAATCTATCATCATTTCGGCGACTGGAACAACGAATCGTTTTTCCGTCAGCGGATCATGCGCCTGAATCCTCTGGATCAGGATGCCTTCCACGCTTTCCTGGAAAGCGCTTTCCGGGCGAGAAATTTCGGATCCATCTATTCCATTCTCAACCTGAAAGTCATGGACGATGCCGCGCTTCCGCCGGACGAAGGGGCGTTGTATTTGATTGCCGCGCTGAATTCCGGGCATGCGCAAAACGGCAAAGCGTTCTACGAGGTCAGAAAAAAAGCGGATCCGGAGTATTTTTCCGGTACGGAGCGGGGACGTCTTGCCGAAAGGCTGCTGAATTCTTCCAAAATGAACCGGGAGCAGGTATGGAATTACATCCCGCAGCTTGACCAGATTCAGGACCCGCAAGTCCGGTTTGAGACCATCAACGTCCTTCTTCATTTCCTTTCGACGCAGAACGACCGGGAGGCGGATGAAAAAATGGAGGCGCTTCTTCTTGAAGCCGTCAAGTTAAACGACTTCGCGGGCGTGCCGCTTCTCGCCAATTACTATTTTTCCCGTTATCGTTTTGACGACACGATCAGGGTTTGCGAAGAATTCCTTAAGACGAAGATCAATGCCATAATCCCCATTCTCTACGGGGAAAGCTGCGTCTTGAGCGGACAACCGGAATTGCTCGTTCCTCTGACCGAACTGATCCGTTCCCTTCGCGGCCGTCAATCCATGATCATTGCGTCATATCTGGACGCCCTGAGCGCTTTTGCTGCGGATGACAATGCCAGACTGCCGGGGCTCCTTCAGTCGGCCGGTTCCACGATCGATTCTCCTCTTTTTTCCCTCATGAAGCTTCAGGTCGCCCTGCAGCAGGATTCTTCCAATGAGATCCTGCATTATCTCAGGATCATCATGAACGGCCGCCCCTTCATGGATTTCCAGCAGCGCGCCCGGACTGCGGTCCTGCGGTATTTGCTGGAAAAATCGGAAAAGGACCTTGCTTCCTCTTCCGAACTGCTGAATATCTGTGCCGAGATCGCCAAGCTGATCCGGACTCCTGACGACGATGTTTCCTTCCTGCTGCGTATTGTTCTGTCGGATCATTTCAACCGGAATGTCCTTACGGAGGATGAGATTCAGTCTGCGCTTCAGTCTTTTCCCGACGACCCCGTTCTGCTCCTGATCGCGGCGAAATTCTACCTGAACAGATATCCTGACCGGACCATGAACTATATCACCAAATTTAAAGACCTGAAGGATGTCCCGGAAGAGAGCAAGTCCTCCGCAGATGTGCTGCATATGGTGACTTTGGACCGGCTGGGACGCCAGAACGAAGCGGAAAAGGAATTCCGTGTTCTTGTGGAGAAGGGCGGCGATGAAAACCTGCTTTACCTTTATTATGAGTTCTGCATCGAAAACAGTTTTATCGATTCCCTGAAATCGCTTGCAGCTTGGCTTGGCGCTTTGCCGGCGGATTCCGAAAAACGGGCTGTTCTGCCGTTCGTTCAGGCGGAGATCCTTTTGTCCGAAGGCGAGACGGAGCAGGCGCTCGGTCTTTTTGAAAAAAGCTCCTCGAATGATCCGCGTTTTGTCTTCCATGCCGCATCCCGCCTTGCGGAAGCCGGGCGGAACGACGCCGCCTTCAAACGGTATCTCTCCGTCAAGGATACGTATCCGGACAAAGCGCTCATCAACATCAATCTCTCCGAACTGTATTTCGGACAGGGCGACATGAAGAATGCGCTTGCGTGTGCCGAAGCCGCCTGGGCGATGGATCGGAGCAGCCTTCTCGGCCGATATATTTACGGGAAGCGCCTTTACGAGGCGGGCCAGTATGCGGAAGCGGTCGCCGTTCTCAAGTTCCCGCAGCATCTGGCCTTCTTCCCGAAGGAAATGCTGGATGTCTGGTCCCGGGCCATTCGGGAACAGATCAAAGCCGATTTCAAGGCCGAACGCTATACTCCGGCGATGGAAAACGTCAATTTCCTCCTGATCTATTTCCCCGACGATAAGTTCGGTCTGGACTATCTTGACAGGATCGAAAGGATCCGCCGCCACGAAACGGTCGGCGGAAGCGGGGCGAAATAAACCCCGGGAGTTTTTTCTATGGGATATATTACAGTCTACCGGAACGGCAACTGCAACGGATTCCCCTTCGCATCCATGGAGATCAGCGGGTCCATGTGCAAGTTCTACGACAACGGCAACTGCAACGGCATTCACATCTGGTCGATGCGGAAGACCGACCGGTGTTGCGAAGTCTACAAACTGCCGGGCCTGAACGGCATCCCGTACAACTACTTCAAGTATTCCAGCCGGGGCGTGGAGTTCTATCCGAACGGCAACGGCGGCGGGTTTCCCACGTTCTATTTCAAGTTCCGGGGCGGCAGCGCCGTGGAGGTCTACCCGAACGGAAACGGCAACGGGATGCCCGAATGGTATTTCGAGAAGAAAGGCCGGAGGGTCGAGTTCTATCCGAACGGCAACGGCAATGGGATCCCGGTTTATTCGTTCGACGGCGTGAACGACATCCGGGACGTCATCGAGCTGGTCTACTATCTGTTCATCCCGCACTGATTTGCGGGGCTGCTCCCCCGTTTTTTCTTGGCGACCATGCGCACCCGACCTTTCCCGGCCGGGTGTTTTTTGCCTGCAAAAAGGCCGCCCGGATGGGACCGGACGGCCTGAATGCATCGGACTAAGTTTGACGGGAGTTATTGGAGCGGGATGGACACGGCCTTGCCGGTGTATTTGACGGTCTTGCACTTTTCGACGGGGGTGCGGGTCTCCCCGAGGCCGACGCCGGCCTTCACCACCACGACGCGGAACGTGCGCTCCTTCAGCATGCCGGGGAAGCTGCCCCGCACGGCGCCGATGGTGAGCGTGTTTTTCCTGGAATCGTAGGTGAACTCGATGGTGCTGAACGCCCCTTTCTCGTAGTTGTAGTTGTCGAACTCGTCCTCGTAGAGCGTGAAGGTGCCGTCCGCTTCGCCCGGATAGACGCGGATTTCGAGGTCGTCCCATTTCTTCTGCTCGGCGTATTCGACCGGCTCGGCGATCGGGATGATGCTGCCGGCCTTCACGAACAGCGGCACGCGGTCGAGCGGGGCGGGGACGGAGACGGTCTCTCCGCCGGAGAAAAGCGCGCCGGTGTGGAAGTCGTAGAACAAGGAGCCCTCGGGGAGCATGGGGAGGTAGACGTCCCAGTCTTTCGTCTGCCGGACGTCAATGCGGTTGTTCGCGAGGTACATGGACTTCACGACCGGGGCGACGAGCAGGGATTTGCCGAACAGGAATTCGGTTTCGAGCTTGTGCGTTTTCTTGTCCTCGGGGAAGTCGGCGAAGAGCGGACGCATCATGGAGCCGCGGTTCGCGGAGACGTCGTACATCATGGAGTAGATGTACGGGAGGAAGGCGTAGCGCGTCTTAATTGCGCGGACCATGGCGTCGTAGACCGGTTCGCCCTCGCTGCCGAAATAATAGAGCTCGCGCGGGCCGTCGGTGCCGTGGCTGCGCATCATGGGCGTGAACGCGCCGAACTGCATCCAGCGGGCGTAGAGTTCATAGAAGGCGATGTTCCGGCTGCGGTTCGGGTAGTTCCACAGGAAGAAGCCGCCGATGTCGGCGTTCCAGTAGGGCAGGCCGACGAGGCTCATGTTCAGGCCGCACGCGATCTGGTCCTTCAGGGAATCCCAGCTGGTGACGGTGTCGCCGGACCAGGTGTTCGTGCCGTACCGCTGCTGCCCTGCGTAGGCGCAGCGCGTGAGGATGAAGACGCGCTTCTTCCCCTCGGGATCGTCGGCGCGCTGGTGCTCGTAGACGCCGCCCGTGGTGTAGAAGGGGTAGAGGTTGCGGACGCGGCGGAACGTGCCCTGCGCGGTCATGAGATCGAAGTCGGCGTCCTTGATGTTGTGGTGGTCCGGCTCGGTGGAGTCCATCCACCAGGCGTCGGGTCCGTAGTCCAGGAGCTTTTTGGCGTAGCTCCAGTAGAGGTCGCGGGCCTCCTTGCCGGAGGGATCGTAGGGGCGCGCGCCGCCGGAGCCTCCGACCGACGTGCTGTTCGGCCAGGTGTCGATGTCGAGCAGGAATCCTTTTTCCTTCATGACCTTGAACTGCTCGGTCTTCTGTCCGAAGTCGGGCCAGATTACGAGCATCGCGTGCGCGTTCAGCTCATGCACGCGGTCGAACATCTTCTTCGGCTCGGGGAAGCCGGGGTTCAGGAACTGCATGGCGTTCCAGTAGTCGTTGTCCTCGCCCCAGTACTGCCAGTCCTGGATGATGCCGTCGAGCGGGATGTGGAGCTGGCGGTATTTCTCGACGACTTCGAGGAGTTCGGCCTGCGTCTTGTAGCGTTCTCGGCTCTGCCAGAACCCGAGCGTCCAGAGTGCCTGCATCGGGCAGTCGCCGGTGAGCTTGCGCATCTGCGCGACGACGCCGTCCGTGGAGCCGCCGTACATGAAGTAATAGTCCAGGTTCTCGCCGTCCTTGAACATGAAGTTCAGGACGTTGTCCTTCTCCTCGAACTCGCCGCTGGCGGGGTTGTCCAGGAAGACGCCGTATCCCTTCACGGTCTGGAACATCGGGACGGAGACGAAGCGGTATCCCTGGTGGATCGGGAACTTGCTGCCTCGCTGGGAGAATTTGTCGTTCTGCGGCTGGCCGAACCCGTAGATCTCCTCGTCGGGGTCCACGCGGAACCGCGCCGTGACGGTCTCCGTCTTCCCGCTGGGATACTCCACGGGCTCCATCTTGAACGGCTGTGCGGCGTCCTCGGAGAGAAGGTGCCGGTTGCCGTTCCGGTTGGCGAACGAGAGCGCGCCGGTCTTCCGGTCCAGGACCACGCTCAGCGCGGAGGATTTTACCGTGATCGTGTCGTCGGTCTTTTTGACATCGACCTCGACGGCTTCCGGCTTGAGGATGACGGTGGGCGTGATGAACGGCTTTTTCGTGCTGTCCGCCGGGGTCTTGGTGACGCGGACGATTTCGGGCGTGTAGAAGATGACGGACGTGACGACGCCGTTGTCTTCGCTCCGGAATCCGTTTGTTTCTGCGAGTTTGCTCATGTTGACCTGCTGCGGTTCGAACGTTGACGTTGGCTGGGCTTCGTTCGCACAGGAGCCGACGGCGGCCGCGACCGCGAGGGCCGTGCAAACGGGGAGGATGAAGTGTTTCATGCGATTGCTCCGACGTTTCGGGGTGGATGAAAAAAGAATCGGCACGCAATATTATAACGCGGAAAAGAGAGAATGTCAACCTCGAAAAACAAACAAAGACCAAGATTCCGAAAAAGTCCCGTAAAGTCCACGATCGTCCGGCGTTTCTTAACTCCCCGGAAAAGAGCGGAGCCAGCCAAAGCAAAGCGAATCAGCCCCGGCTTTTCTCCTTAACTTGCCCATGCCGTGCGCGTTTGCCACGGCTCGCGAATGCGAGCCATGAAATAGGGCTTATAAGACCTATATGACTTATTCTTTGTCCCGCCTTGTTTTGAGGCGGGAATGCCTCTTCCGTGTCACCGTATCGGCGCACATTGAGTGCGCGAATGCGTCCATCCCTGTTCCCGCCTAAAAAAAAGCGGAAAACCGGCTTGATTTTCTCCTGACAAAGTGTAATTTATTGTTGAAAAAGCGAGTCCATCGTCAGCCAATACAGACTACCCTCTTATGGAAACACACACGGAGGAAAAAAAACATGAAAAAGAAAAATGGCCTGACCATCGCCGTGATCGTCGCCCTCTGCCTGACGGCAGGACTTTCCCTGCGGTATGCCCTCACTCCATATCTTATACCTCTTGCCGAACGGAATTCATCCGGTTTCGACCTTCAGGGGACCGTGACGGACCTTGACGGCAATCCGCTGGACGGGGTCAATGTTGAGGTGGCTTTTTCCCGGGCGAAAACATGGAATCCCAACATAGCGGAATACGAGTCATACCGGGAAATCGTGAACTCGGAGTTTCACATCCGGCAGCAGCGTTTCACCGGCGCCGATTTCACCTTTGCAAAAGAAGGCTATTATATGGAAAAACGGTATTTTCGTTCCCTGGGGGCAGTCAATGTCCGGCACGACATTCAGGTCAAAATGATCCCGACGACGATGCCGTGGCAGCCCCTTCCGTGAGTCTGTGAGGCGCACCGCAAGCGGTGTTGATACAGTGCACGGCTCCGCTCATGCACACACGGAGTGAACGAAACAGACTGGGACGCGCCGCGGATATTCGATGTGCAGGAATCGTGGATAGGACAAATAGGAGAAATACGACATATGTGTCCTATCAGTCCTATGAAAAAAATGTTCGCTGAAGATCATGAGGAGGAGACGAAATCATATGTGAGCGAACAGAAAACGTCCCGCCCGCCGGGGAGGGCGGACGGGACAGGATGTTTATGTCTGTGGAAAAAAGGCGTGGTCACTTGACCGGGATGCGGTAGACCATGAAGCTGAAGGGATCCTGCTTTGCCTCGAGGATGCCCGCGGCGATCTTCAGCTTGGATTCCTCCGGCTTGACGAGCTCGGGATTCGCGAGGTCGTTCCTGTTCGCGGGGTCTGCGCCCTTGATGCCGGTCACGGAGACTTCCGTGCCGTCGGCGGCACCCGGGATGTTGATGGAGATCGGGACGGCGGTCTTGCCGAGGTTGATGAACTTGAAGATCACGGCGTTGCCGTCTGCGGTCTCGTCGAGGACCGCGCCGCCGTAGCAGTCGGCGGGGAATGCGCCGAGACCGGAGAGGTCGAGCGTGTGCGTGCCGGCGTTGTTGCTGTAGAGGTTCTGGACCCAGTAGTTCGGGGTCTTCACGACCTTCTGCGCGTCGAACCAGATCATGTCGTGCGCCCACTGCCAGGCGTTGTAGTTGGCGAGCAGCGGGGCGTAGGAGGACATGCGGACGACGTCGGCGTTGCGCTCGATGCCGGTCAGGAACGCGGCTTCGCAGAGGGCGGCGCGGAGGGAGTTTGCCGGGGTGTCGTGGCAGGCGTATTCGCCGGCGAAGACCTTCGGGCCGCTGCGGTCGTACTTGTCGTAGCGGTCGATGTGGCCGAGGAACCACTCGGGATCGCGGTAGTAGTGCTCGTCGACGAGGTCCGCCTTGAACTCGCGCATCTTCGGCCAGAGGTACTCGAACTCCTTGCCGTCGGGATAGGGGCCGGAGCCGCCGATGATTTTGATGTCGGGATACTTCGCGCGGATCGCCTTCAGGAAGGAGGGCAGGCGGTCGGTGTAGAGTTTGCCCCACTGTTCGTTTCCGACGCCGATGAACTTCATGTTGAAGGGCTCGGGATGGCCCATGTCGGCGCGGACCTTGCCCCAGGTGGACGTGACCGGGCCGTTTGCGAACTCGATGAGGTCGAGGCAGTCCTGGATGTAGGGGCCGAGCCGGTCGACCGCGACCTGCTGGGTGAGGTCGTTTTCGTCGTTCTGGAACTGGCAGGCGAGGCCCATGTTCAGCACGGGCAGCGGCTCCGCGCCGACGTCCTCGCAGAACTGGAAGAACTCGAAGAAGCCGAGTCCGTAGCTCTGGAAGTAGTCCGGGGTCAGATGGTCGATGAACGTGTTGTTCCAGCGGTTGCTGTTCAGCGGGCGGTTGCCGACCGGGCCGACGGTGTTCTTCCACTGGTAGCGTTCGTCAAGCGTGGTGCCCTCGACGATGCAGCCGCCGGGGAAACGGAAGACTTTCGGCTTGAGGTCCGCGATGGCCTGCGCGAGGTCGTTGCGGAGGCCGTTCGCGCGGCCCTTCCATGTGTCCTCGGGGAAGAGCGAGATATGGTCGAGGTCGACCGTGCCCTTATGCCCGTTGAGGAGCAGGCGGAACTTGCCGCGCGCCTGCGTGCTGACCGCCTTCACGTCGACCTTGTATTCCTTCCACTCCCTGCTGTCGACCGTAAACGGCGTGCGGGCTTCCATCGTGCCGTTTTCCTGGACGAACGCGGCGTCGAACTTGACCGGTTCCGTGGTGCCGGGCGCGAGGCGCGCCATCACCGAGAGATGATAGGTCTTGCCTTCTTCGAACGGAAGGCCGCGGAAACCGGCGTTGTCAAGCGCGGTCCAGCGGTCGCGGTGCGGTTCGGCGGTCGCGCGGACGAAATGCGGATTCCGGGGGAACGGGACATCGTTTTCTGCGCCCCTGACGACCTGGACCGTGCCGTCGGTCTCCCAGCCGGAAAGCCCGTTCGGGAACTCGAAGGAACGGTTCTTGATGAGCTCGGCGTAGAGTCCGCCGTCCGCCGCGAAGTTGATGTCCTCGAAGAAGACGCCGTACATGGTGGGGCTGATGTCGAACTTCGTCTTTGCCGGGTCGATCGTGCCGGTCATGGTCTTGGGCGCGGCCTGGGACTGCGCATCCAGCGCGACGCTCCCGGAGAGGATGGCCGCGGCGGCTGTAACGCCGATGAGAATCCTGTGATTCATGCGAACGTTCCTTTCGATTTTGAAGATAAAATGTGTGAACGGACGATTTTTCCCGATAATGTAACCGCGTTTTTTGCAAAATACCAGTAAAAAACGAAGAGATGACACAAAAAAGAGAAAGATTTTTCCGGGCGCGAAACGGGGGCGGCAAAAAGGGATGCGGGGCTTTTTCCGCGAAAAATGCACGAAATGAGCGAAAAAGGGCGGGGGAGGACTTGATTTTCCTGAAATACGGTCTATATTATATGCACGATAAAACAGAAACCTTAATCCGTATGTCCGGATTCGTCGGGTCGCAAGACCCGCATGACCGCGGGGTTTTCTTTTCATGCTCAGGGATTTTCGGCTGATCCGCCGAACAATGGTCCCGGCATGGCGCAGCAAGGGGAAGCGATGCTTCCGGCTGCGGAAAAAAGGACTCGCGTTCAACCGGCTCCGACCCGCGGACAGGGAATCTGCCAGACAGCAACCCTCAACCACGAACGGAAAGAGACAGGACACCATGGAAGGAAACGCGAGAGACATCAGACTCTACAGCGGGACGTCGCATCCGAAACTTGCCGAATCAATCGCACAGTGCCTGGGGCAGCAGCTCGGTCATGTGACCGTGCAGCGGTTCCCGGACGGCGAAATCTTTGTCCAGTACAAGGATACCCTGAGGAATGCGGACGCGTTCATCATCCAGTCCACGTCCAACCCCACGAACGAAAACCTGATGGAGCTCCTGATCATGCTGGACGCCGCCCGCCGCGCGTCCGCAGCCAGGATCACCGCGGTCATCCCGTTCTTCGGATACGCCCGCCAGGACCGCAAGGACAAGCCGCGCGTGCCGATCACGGCGAAGCTCGTCGCGAACCTGCTGACGACCGCCGGCGCGAACCGCATCCTCGCCATGGACCTCCATTCCCAGCAGATCCAGGGATTCTTCGACATCCCGGTGGACCACCTGTACGCGGCGTCCGTGCTGATCCCGTACCTGCGCGGGAAGACCGACCCGGAATCCGTGATCGTCTCCCCCGACTCCGGCAGCGTGAAGATGGCGCAGTCGTTTGCCGACCGCCTGGGCTGCGGATTCGCCGTGGTGGCGAAACGCCGCCTCGACGCGAATCATGTGGCTTCGTCGCATCTGGTGGGCGACGTGAAGGGCCGCACCTGCGTCCTGGTCGACGACATGACCAGCACGGCGGGCACGCTCTGCGCCGCGGCCGAGCTCCTGAAGCGCGAAGGCGCCGCGCACGTTGTCGCGGCGGTGTCGCATTTCCTGGCGCGCGAAGAGGCGTTCGAGAAGCTGAAAGCCAGCTGCATCGAGGAGCTCATCACGACGAACTCCGTGCCGACCGACCTGACGGGCGACAGCGTCCACACGCTGGACATCGCCCCGCTCCTCTCCGAAGCGATCCGCCGCATCCACGACGGCGATTCCCTTACTTCGCTTTTCCAGCGATGAGCGGAAAAGCACCTGAAAACGAAACGAACAACCCACACATAACCGACACATTACACGAAAGGACCGAAAATGGCAAAAGTCAAACATGTGTTGAACGTGCAGGCGCGTACGTCCGGTACCACCAACGACGCACGCCGCCTGAGAAAGACCGGACTGATCCCCGCGATCGTCTACGGCAAGGGCATTGAGCCGAAGTGCATCTCCGTGAATGCCACGGAATGGCAGCTGCTCTCCCGCAACGAGCTGAACATCCTCTCCCTCGTCGAGGACGGCAAGGAAACGCTCGTCCTGCTGAAGGAAGTCCAGCACGATCCGATCCGCAACCGCACCCGCCATTTGGATTTCCAGGCGATCCGCATGGACCAGAAGATCAAGGCGCACGTCGCGGTCCGTCCCGGTCACGCTCTGCCCGCCGGCGCCTCCGCAGGCGGCCTGCTTGAGCAGAACCTCCATGAAATCGAAGTGGAAAGCCTCCCGCAGGATCTCCCCGAAGAGATCATCGTGGACGTTTCCGGCATGAACCTCGGCGACATGATCCACGTCGGCGACATCCAGATGCCTGAAGGCGTCACCGCCGTGACCCACGCCGACATCGTCGTCTTCACCGAGGTCGATGAGAACGCCGCCGCTGCAGCCGAGGAAGAAGCCGCTCCCGCCGAAGGCGAGGAAGCCGCCGAACCCGAAGTCATCGCGGAGAAGAAGACCGAAGAACGCGCCGCGGCCCGCGACGAACGCAAGAAAGCGGAGTAAACCTCCTGCTTTGTTTGCGACGCGGAAGAGCCTCCGGACGGAAGAACACGGAAAGGACAGCGCCCAATGGCGGACGGGACACATCAGATCCGGCTTGTCGTCGGTCTGGGAAATCCGGAAAGCAAATACGACGGCACACGCCACAACGCCGGATTCATGTTTGCCGAACGCCTGCTGACCAAACTTCCCCGTTCCTTCCAGAGGATCCACGGGTTCCAGTCCTACTACTGGAAGGGGACCTACGCCGGAGCGCCGCTGATCGTTCAGACGCCTTTGACGTACATGAACCTGAGCGGCGAGGCGGTGGCACCGCTGATGCGGAGCGAAGGGATCGCGCCGGACGAGGTGCTGGTGGTCCATGACGACATGGACATCCCCCTCGGGCGGATCCGGATCCGCAAAGGAGGCGGCAGCGCCGGGCACAACGGGATCAAGTCGCTGATCGAAGAGATCGGGTCGGAAGGATTCCACCGGATGCGGATCGGCGTCGGACACGCGGAAAGCCGCGGGGACG
>JBGUKN010000029.1:0-13469 GCA_045114455.1 Victivallales bacterium | reverse complement strand
CGAGGGGCCGCCGCACTTTGCGGACAGAGCTTCCAGCAGGGAGTCGATCCCTTCGCGGGTCCGGCAGGATATGAAGACGGCATCGGGAAACGAGTTTTTGAGTTTGATCCGGGTCAGCGGATCGGTGATCAGGTCGCACTTGTTGCAGACCACGAGGATGGACTTGCGTTCCGCGCCGAGTTCCCCCAGCACGGACAGCGTAGTCTCCACATGGTTGAAAACGTTCGGGTTGGACGCGTCGAGCACCAGCACGATGAAATCGGCAAGGACGGCCTCCTCCAGCGTGGACCGGAATGCCTCGATCAGCGAATGGGGAAGCCGCCGCACGAATCCGACGGTATCGGTCAGGATCAGATGCGTCTTGTCCGGCAGGGTCAGGGCGCGTGTCGTGGGGTCGAGCGTGGCGAAAAGCTGGTCGGCGGCATATGCGCCGGCTCCTGTCAGCAGGTTCAGCAGGGTCGATTTCCCCGCGTTGGTGTAGCCCGCGATGGCCGCGTTCGGCAGGTTCGCGCGCATCCGGCTTTTCCGCTGGGTGCCGCGGCGTTTGCGTATCTCCGCCAGTTCGGATTTCAAATCCGCAATGCGCTGGCGGAGTTCGCGGCGGTCGTATTCGATCTGTTTCTCGCCGCCGCCGCGGGCCCCGGTCACGCCGCCGCGCTGACGCGACAGGTGCGTCCAGGCGCCGGTCAGGCGGGGCAGGAAATACTGGCAGCGGGCGAGTTCCACCTGAAGCACAGCCTCACGAGTGCGCGCGCGCGAAGCAAAAATATCCAGAATGACCTCCTGACGGTCGATCACTTTCATGCCGAAGAGCTGTTCCAGATTTCTCTGCTGGGTTGGGGTAAGCGCGACGTCAAAGATCACGATGTTCGCCTCAGCCTCCTTCGCCGCGTCGCGTATCTCCTCGGCTTTGCCGCTCCCGACGTAATACTTCGGGTTTGGCGCCTTCAGCCCCGCCACGACCTGCCCGGCGACCGGCACTTCCAGGGTGCGGACCAGTTCGGCGAGCTCCTTCAGGTCGTCCGCCGTGGACGCCGGATCCGTGGGATGGATGCACGGACCGACCAGATACGCGCGGAAAACGTTCTTCCGTTCGTTTTCATCGGTCCGGTATGTCGTCGTCTGGGGCATGCGTTCGAAACTCCTGTCGCAAAAGAACGGAAATCAGATGCTGTCGCTGAAAAGCGAGCGGTAGCGGATGAAGTATTGCAGGCCGGAACCGACTGTGATGAGCACCACGGCGGCCTGGAGGCATTTCCATATGATCGTCACGGGCGACACGCCGATGTCCAGTCCGAAGAGATGAATCCAGGCGGCGCCGCCGAACGCCAGCGTGAACATCTGCGTGGCAGTCTTCATCTTGCCCCAGCGGTCGGCGGAAATGATCACGCCCTTGGACGACGCCAGGGTCCGAAGTCCGGTCACCATGAATTCGCGCGTCAGGATCACGATCAGCACCCAGCCAGGGATCATGCCGTAGTCCAGCATCATCACGAACGTCGCCAGAATGAATATCTTGTCCGCCAGCGGGTCCATCAGTCGACCGAAATCGCTTTCCACATGGTACTTGCGGGCGAGATAGCCGTCCAGCAGATCGGTGATGCCCGCCAGAAACGCCACGATCAGGGCGACGACATGGCAGGCATACGCCGCATGTTCGCCGACTTTGATGCAGGTCGGATTCGCACTGTCGAAATTCGCAAGCACAACGAAACAGAAGATCAGGATGATGCGGCTGATCGTGAGTGCGTTCGGGAGATGTTTCATTTGGCCTTTCCTCCGGGGTTCGCCCCTTCCGGTTCATAGGTTCCGTATAAATCGTATGCTGTCCCCCTCGTAATGGTCACTGGAACGATCATCCCCGCCGTCAGTCCGGAGGGGCATTTGGATACATGGACCGTCTGGTCGATGTCCGGCGCGTCCATGAGCATGCGTCCGCGCCATCTGCCGCGTCCGGCGGCCTCGTCCAGAATGATCTCAAGCGTCTGTCCGGTCAGCGCCCGGTTCGTTTCCCGCGAAATCCTTTCCTGTTCTGCGGCGATCATGGCCGCGCGCGCCGCCGCGGTCTTCGCGGGGATGCGTCCCTTCATGGAAGCCGCCGGGGTGCCGTCTTCGGGCGAGAACGCGAACACGCCGATGCGGGAGAACACGCGGTCCTTCACTGTGTCAAGGAGCATTTGGAAATCCGCCTCGGTCTCGCCCGGGAATCCGGTCATCAGCGTGGTGCGGATGGTGAATCCCGCCTTGCGGAGCCTGCGGATGACTTCGGACTGGCGTTCCGCCGTGATATGGCGGTTCATCGCCGTCAGGACCGCGCCGGAAACATGCTGGACCGGCATTTCGATGTGCGGGATCAGGCGGCGGCATTTTCTGAACGCCGCGATCATGGCGTCGTCGACGGACGCCGGATGAACATACATCAGGCGGATACGAAATTCGCCGGGCAGTTTATCCAGCGCGGCGAGCAGTTCCGGCAATTCGGACTTGCCGCCCGTGCGGTCCCGTCCAAAGGCACCGGTGTCCTGCGCGATCAGAATGAGTTCGCTGTAACCGAGTTTGACGAGCGACTTCGCTTCGGCGGCGACCGACTTCACGGTCCTGCTGCGGAGCGCGCCGCGAATGGACGGGATCAGGCAGTAGGAACAGCAGTTGCAGCAGCCGTCGGCGATCTTCAGATAGGCGAAATGCTCCGATTCGACGGGCAGACGCGGCGTCGTTTCATCATAGATCCAGGAACAGGACTTGACCTTTTTTCGTTCGGGAAGCGGCTTGTCCGCGGTCAGGCGTTTCAGCACGGCGCCGATCCCGGCGGGCTCGTCGATGCCCGCCCACGCGTCCACCTGCGGATATTTCGCGCGGACCGCTCCGTCCCTGTCCCATTGCGGCAGGCACCCCGCGACCACGACCAGTCGTCCCGCGCGGCGTTTCTTCCACAGGCAGGCACGGCGGATCTCCTCCATAGCCTCTTTGCGGGCGGAGAGCAGAAACGCGCAGGTGTTGATCCACATCACGTCAGCCTCGTCGTCATCGGCGGTCAGGCCGAATCCGTCCACGAGCAAAGAGCCGGCTGCCACCCCCGTGTCCACCGTATTTTTCGGGCAGCCGAGGCTGACCAGACGAACCAGACGGGGCTGCGTCCGCCGTTCTTCCTGTTGTTTTCTCAAAAGAATGTTCTCCGCCTTCATGATGAATTGTAATCGTCTATTATGATAATGTAGCACGCTGGAGAGCTTTTTTCCAGTCATTTTTACGGAAAAAACGTATAATCTGACAGCATTTCCCTTTTCGCGAAAAGAAAACGATCCGACCATGGGAATATTGCCGGGGAGATGAGCACTTGTTCCCGAGCGTGTGTCAGCGCAGATGGATCAGGGTTGCGTCCGTCTCGTCCGAAGTGGGGTTCATGAGGTTCGTCCTGTCCGGGGACAGTGCGCGGGGAAAGATCACGACCAGACCGAACAGGACATCACGACCGAAAGCCACTGCGCTTCCCGCTCATCGTTTCGTTCTTCTCATCAATTTGGAACATGAATTTTTTATTGAATGTAATGCATTTTTTGTCAAATATCAGGTGTCCCGTTGATCTTCATTCTTGATTTCACGCAAAGATGGTGTATTTTATTTCGCTCATGACAGTGTGTCACAATAAAATCATACTGTCAAAACCCTTGCAAATACAGTTTCTTCCGCGTAATAATTCAACTCGGGCTTCCTTATGCCAAGATACACGCAGAAAATGCGCGAAATGATGACCGAATCCATCCGGCGTGACGTCTGTTCCGCCGGGATCGCCCTGCTTTGCGAGGGCGGCTGGGAGGCGTTCACCACGGAAAATATCGCGAAGCGCCTCAATGTTTCGCGCGGCGTCCTATATAACTATTTCAAGGACAAAAACGACATCCTGTATGCCCTCGCCCGCTCGTCCATTTCCGCGCTCTGCGACAAGCTCGAAGAGATCGCGTCCAACGGCAATTCCGCATCCGAACGGCTTGCCGACATGGCTCTCTGCATCATCGACACCTTCAACCAGAAGCGCAAATACTATCGCGCGATCATGGAAAACGTGCCGCCGCCGAAAGCCAAGGATTCCTCCCATCCAGCGATCGTCGGAGGGATGCGACGTCAGGCCATTGTGGAGCGCGTGCTCCGCGACGGCGTCGCCAGCGGCGAATTCCGCAGCGTCGACCTTTCCGCCGCCGGCATCCTTTTCAACGGATCGGTCCACCACATCTGTATGATCAACGACATCGGGGACACCACCATCGACCCCGTTCCAACCATTCAACTTTTCCTCCGGAGTATCCAAACGAACCATGAATAAGAAACTTTTCCTCCTCGCGGTTCCGGTCGCACTCGTTTTCGGCGGCTGCCAGAGCTACACGAAGCCTCCCATGGCCATCACGCATTCCACCTACACCGACGTTCCCGACGAAGAGAAGATACTTTTCCCCGAGGAAATGAAGGTCCTCACGCTTGAAAAGGCGCAGGAAATGGCGCTGAAGAACAACCCGGACTTCCTCCGCGTCCAGTTCACGATCGACGCCGCGCGCGCCAGATACTACCAGAGCTTCTCGACATACGCGCCGACTCTGAACGCCGGCATGTCCGTCACGCAAAGCTTCTCCAAGGTGACGTCCTCCAGCTCCGGCGAAAAGCCGTGGACCTTCTCCACGGGCGTCGGCCCGTCCCTCAGCGGCTCGTGGCTCATCTTCGACTGCCTCGGACGCGAAATGAACATCCTTGCGCAGAAATACAACCTCAACCAGGCGAAGGACGCGCAGGAAGACGCGAAACGCCTCCTGCTCCGCACCGTCGCATACTCCTACAACGACGTCCAGCAGGCAATCTCGCAGAAGGCCATCGCCGAAGCCCAGATCGACTACAGCAAGAAGATGCTGAAGGAGGCGCAGGACAAGTACGACGCCGGGTCCGCGCTCCTCTCCGATGTCCTCAACTTCCAGATCAGCCTCAAAAACGGCGAGCTTGAACTGATCCGCACGGAATACAACATCCGCGCCGCGAAATACGTCCTCGCCGGAACGCTCGGCATCACCGACGGCACCATCCCGGACACCGTCGAGTTCGAGGAGGCCAGTATGCCCGAAAACGAGGTCCTCGCGGACGTTACCGTGTACCTCGACTCCGCCCTCTCGAACCGTCCCGACCTCCAGCAGTACCGCGACAAGCTCGAAACCGCCAAGTACACCTTCTGGAAATCCCTCACGGCGTTCGGCCCGAAACTCAACGCGACCTACAATCTCGGCTATAACTGGAACCGCAACCAGACGCGCCTGGACCGCACCACCACGACCAGTTCCGGCTCATGGAGCTTCAACTACGGCGTCAGCGCGTCCTGGAACCTCTTCAACGGCTTCTCCGACTACTTCGCCGCGCTCCAGTCCTATGCCAGCCTCGCCGAGAACGACTACACACTCGCGAAAACCTGGATCACCGTCATCACAGACGTTCGCACCGCCTACGACAACTACATGACCAACATCGAAAAGGCGCACATCGCACGCGAAATCTACGCGCTCACACGCGATACGCGCGACCTCGTTGAAAAAGAATATAAAGCGGGAACCGCCCTCGTGACCCGCCTCAACGAAGCGGAAAACTCCGTCATCAGCGCGCAGCACAGCCTGCTCTCCGCCGTCATCAACGCCTCCAACGCCAAGGCCCAGCTCGAAGCAGCCGTCTACGCGTTCAGCGACCGCGACATGGCGAAGGACGAAGAACAGACCTCCTCCGCTCCGGCCGCCCCGGCTCCCTCCTCCTCTTCCTCCGAGAAGATCACGGACGAGATGAACGGCAAGGAAGACGCCTCCTCGGGCGCCGCTCAGCCCGCCGCGGTCCCCGCGGGCCAGCAGCCCGGCATCTGAAGTTTCTCCTCCTTAATCCGAATATAATCAAAACATAACATAAAGGTTCGTCCCACATGAAAAAGATCCTGAAAACCATCGTTCTGCTCGCCGTAGCGGCAGCCGTCGTATATGTCGCCGGAAAAGTCCTCAAGAGCTACTCCGCCAAGAAATCGGAGAGGGTCGTCTTCAAGACGGAAGAGATCATCCGCACTGACGTCATCCGTTCCATCTCCGCCACCGGCACCGTCGAACCCGAAGAACTCGTGAACGTCGGCGCGCAGGTCAACGGCAAGATCATGAGCTTCGGCAAGGACGCCGACGGCAATCCGGTCGACTTCAGCTCCCGCGTGAAGACCGGCATGGTGCTGGCGCAGATCGATGACGTGCCGTACAAGGCCGACCTCCAGGACGCCGAAGCCACGCATGAACGCGCCAAGGCGGGCATTGTCCAGGCCGAAGCCGGCATCGAAAGCGCCGAAGCCAGCCTCAAGCAGAGCGAGACGCGTCTCGCCCTCGCCCAGGCGAACTGGGACCGCGCCCAGACGCTCTTTCAGACCAAGACCATGACGAAGAGCGACTACGACAGCTACCAGTCCGACTACAGCACCGCCCAGGCCGAGATCGCCGTGAAGAAGGCTGCCCTCGCCGAGGCGAAGGCCTCCCTCTCCAGCGCGAAGGGCACCCTCTCCAGCGCCGAAGCCTCCCTGCTCCGCGCCAAGCGGAACCTCGACTACTGCACCATCACCGCCCCGATGGACGGCGTCATCATCGACCGCCGCGTCAGCATCGGACAGACCGTCGTCTCCAACCAGGCCGCCTCCAGCATCTTCCTCGTCGCGAAGGATTTCGCCAAGATGCAGGTCTGGGTCTCCGTGAACGAAGCCGACATCGGAAACATCAAGCCCGGCATGGACGTCACCTTCTCCTGCGACGCCTTCCCCGGCGTTACATTCGTGGGCAAAGTCTTCCGCATCCGCCTCAACGCCACGCTGTCCTCCAACGTCGTCACCTACATCGTCGAAGTCAACACCGACAACGACAGCGGCATGCTGAAGCCCTACCTCACCGCCAACGTCAAGTTCATCCGCGAAGCCCGCCGCGGCGTCCTCGCCGTCCCCGCCTCCGCGCTTCGCTACACCCCGGACGTGAAGAACATCGACCCCGCCGCCCTCGCGAATCCCATTCAGGCCGGACAGGATGAGGCCCTCCTCTGGATCGAAAAGTCCGAAGGCATCCTCTCGCCCGTCAAGGTCAAGGTCGGCCTCAACAACGGCACGCTCGCCGAGATCTCCTCCGACGATCTGAAGGAAGGCGACATCATCATCACCGGCATCGACACCTCCGCCATGGCGGCCGGCCCCGATGGACCCGAATCCGGCATGCAGAACAACCCGTTCATGCCCAGAATGCCCCGCTTCTCCGGCAGAGGCAGCGCTGGTGCACGAGAACGCGCCAGCCAGCGCGAAGCCGCAGCCGGCGCTTCCGGCGCGGTCACCGCTCCCGGCGCGGGCGGACGTCCCGGCGCAGGCGGACCTCCTGCAGGCGGAGCCCGTCCCGGAGCCCCGAGAAACTGATCGCGAGGTCCCGCATATGGCTCTCATCGAACTGAAAAACATCGGCAAGACGTATTTCCTCGGCGAGATCTCCGTGCCCGTCCTGAAGGGCATTTCGCTGGAGATCGGCAAAGGCGAATACGTCGCCCTCATGGGCGCGTCCGGTTCCGGAAAAAGCACCCTCATGAACATCCTCGGCTGTCTGGACCGCCAGACCGAAGGCGATTATTTCTTCGACGGCGAGGAAGTCGGGCGCATCTCCGGCGACAAGCGCGCGAAAATCCGCAACAAGAAGATCGGATTCGTCTTCCAGAGCTTCAACCTGCTGCCCCGCACGAGCGCGCTCGACAACGTCATCATGCCGCTCAACTACACGGCGCAGAACCTCTCCGCCTCCGAATGCCGCCGCCGCGGCATCGAGGCGCTGAAGCAGGTCGGACTCGGCGAACGCATGGACCATTTCCCGTCGCAGCTCTCCGGCGGCCAGCAGCAGCGCGTCGCTATCGCGCGCGCCCTCATCAACCGGCCCCCGGTCCTCTTCGCCGACGAACCCACCGGCAACCTCGACTCCAAGACCAGCATCGAGGTCATGAACATGTTCTCCGAGCTCAACGCCTCCGGCATCACGGTCATCCTCGTCACGCACTCCACCGAGATCGCGGTCTGCGCCAAGCGCACGATCATGCTGAAGGACGGACAGATCGTGAACGATCCGCACCACGGCACGGAAGCGAAGGAGGCCTGACCATGAGAATCATCTCCACCATCCTCACCTCCCTCAAATCCCTGCGCCGCAATCCCACGCGCACGCTGCTCACCACGCTCGGCATCATCATCGGCATCGCCGCCGTCATCACCATGATGGAGATCGGCAACGGCTCGAAGAGTGCCATCCAGTCCTCCCTCGAGAACATGGGCGCGAATTCGATCATGGTCATGCCCGGCAGCATGATGGGACCCGGCGGAGCGCGCCAGGGCGCGGGCGCGGCCGTCTCGCTCGTCCCGGCGGATGCCGACGCCATCGGCGAAAACTGCCCCAGCGTCGCACTCTACTCGCCCGTCGTCCGCGGCGGCAACGTGCAGGTCATCTTCGGCAATGTGAACTGGGTGCCCAGCAACATGTTCGGCGTCGCCCCCGCCTACTTCGAAATCCGCAACTGGGATATCCAGGAAGGCCGCCTCTTCACCAACGAGGAAGTCGACACCAACGCCCGCGTCTGCGTCGTCGGCACCACCATCGTGAAGGAAGTCTTCAACGGCATGTCCCCCATTGACTGCGAACTCCGAATCGGCGACGTCACGTTCACCGTCATCGGCGTCCTGAAGACCAAGGGCGCGAACATGATGGGCTCGGACGAGGACGACGTGGTCCTGACTCCGTGGACCACTATGCGCATGCGCGTGACCGGACTCAAGACAGGGACCGCGTCCAACATGAACAGCACCGTCTCCGACTCCCCCGGCGAACGCTTCGCCATCAGCGGGCGCGCGCTTTACCCCGAGCAGGACAACAGCATCACGAAGGACAAGCTCTTCTACAGCCGTTTCACCCAGCTGGACCAGATCATCGTCACTGCCTCCACAATCGAGAAGAACGAACAGGCCGTGCAGGAAGTCTCCAACCTCCTCCGCAAGCGCCACAACCTCGGCATCGAGCAGGACGACGACTTCACCGTCCGCAACTCCGCCGAGTTCATGTCCATGCTGAACCAGACCTCCACGCTCATGACCAACCTGCTCCTCGGCGTCGCCCTCATCTCCCTTGTCGTCGGCGGCGTCGGCATCATGAACATCATGCTCGTGTCCGTCACGGAACGCACCCGCGAGATCGGTCTCCGCATGGCAGTCGGTGCGCGCTCCCGCGACATCCTCCGGCAGTTCCTCATCGAATCTGTCGTGCTCTGCATCTCCGGCGGCATCCTCGGGATCCTGCTCGGACATGGCATGTCCCTTATGATCGCGGGCGTCCTCGGCTGGCCCATCGAAGCCAGTCCTCAGGCAATCGTCGCGGCGGTCATCGTGTCCGCCACGGTCGGCATTCTCTTCGGGTTCTACCCCGCCTGGAAAGCCTCCCGCCTCGACCCGATCGAAGCCCTCCGCTACGAATAAGAATTCTTTTCAGAGCAAAAAAACGCCTCCGGCTTTCGTGAAGTCGGAGGCGTTTTTGCCTTTATGCTTGCGGTGTGCCGTTGCGAAGCAAGGCACTATAACAGCACCGCTTGCGGTGTGCCCGAGCACAGCCCCGGGCACTACTTCAGCACCTCTTGCGGTGTCAATCCATGGCCGGCAGGGAGGCGAAACTTTTTTCGAGTTCGGCGTCGGTGGGGATGTAGTCGCCCATCTCGCCGTCGTTGAACTTCTGGTACGCGACCATGTCGAAATACCCGGTGCCGGTCAGGCCGAACACGATGGTCTTCGCCTCGCCGGTCTCGCGGCATTTCTCCGCCTCGTCGATGGCGGCGCGGATCGCGTGGCTGCTCTCCGGCGCGGGCAGGATGCCTTCGGTACGTGCGAACTGTTCGGCGGCGGCGAACACGGAGGTCTGCTCCACGGAGACCGCTTCCATGAAGCCGTCGTGGTACAGCTGGGACAGGATCGAGCTCATGCCGTGGTAGCGCAGGCCGCCCGCGTGGTTGGCGGACGGGATGAAGCCGCAGCCGAGCGTGTACATCTTCGCGAGCGGGCAGATTCTGCCGGTGTCGCAGAAATCGTACGCGAATCTGCCGCGCGTGAAGCTCGGGCAGGACGCAGGTTCGACCGCGACGATGCGGTAGTCGGCCTCGCCGCGGAGCTTCTCGCCCATGAACGGGGAGATCAGGCCGCCGAGGTTGGAGCCGCCGCCCGCGCAGCCGATGATGACGTCCGGCTTGATGCCGTATTTGCGGAGCGCCGCCTGCGTTTCGAGGCCGATGATGCTCTGGTGCAGCAGGACCTGCGAAAGCACGGACCCGAGCACATAGCGGTAGCCTTCGTGCGTGACCGCCGCTTCCACAGCCTCGGAGATCGCGCAGCCGAGGCTGCCCGTGGTGCCGGGGAACTGCTCCAGGATGCGGCGTCCGGCCTCGGTCGTGGTCGAGGGCGACGGCGTGACGTCCGCGCCGTAGGTGCGCATGACCTCGCGGCGGAACGGCTTCTGTTCGTAGGAGCACTTCACCATGAAGACGTGGCAGTCGAGCCCGAAGAACGCACAAGCCATGGAGAGCGCGGTGCCCCACTGCCCTGCCCCGGTCTCGGTCGTGACGCCCTTCAGCCCCTGTTTCTTCGCGTAGTACGCTTGCGCGATGGCGGAGTTCAGTTTGTGGCTGCCGGAGGTGTTGTTGCCCTCGAACTTGTAATAGATCTTCGCGGGCGTCCTCAGTGCTTTTTCGAGGAAGTACGCGCGCACCAGCGGCGACGGACGGTACATCTTGTAGAAATCATACACTTCCGCGGGGATCGGGATCAGCGGCGTGGTGTCGTCGAGTTCCTGCTTCACGAGCTCGTCGCAGAAGACGTGCCCGAGCTCTTCGGCGGTCACGGGCTGTTTTGTCGCCGGGTTCAGCAGCGGCGCGGGCTTGTTCTTCATGTCGGCGCGGACGTTGTACCACGCCTTCGGGAGTTCGTCCTCGGAAAGATAGATCTTGTACGGGATCTCGTGTTGCATATTTCTTGCTCCTGGAAATGGCAGCTCCTTGTTTTCCGGCTGCCGTTGTTAAAAAAATAACGGACCAAACATTCCTGTCCGATCCGCCTTGACTGACCTACGATTGTTTTTATGGAAAAAACGACGTAAAGGAACCGGTCCCGACGGATTCACCGCCAGCACCAGCGCCAATCGAAGAAATCTGCATACGCGTTCTTTTTCATAATGCAACTACTATACACCCTGTTTCGCGCTTGTCAAGCGTTTTTCCGCAAAAAAAAGATTCGACGGCCCCGGAATCGGGCTGACTTTCCTCCTCCGATTACGGCATGGAGTGTATCGCCCGCAACGTCGCAAATGCCGGACCGTTTCCCTCGTTGACGCGGCGTTTTAATCCGAACATCCCCTGCCCCGATTTTAGGACATGAAAAAGCCGTGCACCGTTTTCTGTACGATGCACGGTTAAATCATCTTCCGTGCCGGAGCAAAGTCCGGCACTGTTGAAGAGGAGGACTTGTCCTCCTTTACTTCAGGGGCTCGGTGATGGCTTCCTTGGTCTGCTTCACTTCCTTGATCGTGCCGTCTTCGTTGAAGAAGAGTTCGTCGACGCAGACGGAACGGCGGAGGCTCTGGCCCTTCTGCCCGTCGCGGTCAAGCTTGCCGTTGTGGTAGAAGAGGTAGGTGTGGCCCTTGTAGTCGACCACGCCGGGATGGATCGTGAAGCTGTTTTCGGCGGCGCCGGTAACCTGTCCGCGGAACGTCCAGGGGCCGCGCGGATTTTCGGCGGTGGAGTAGTTGATGCATTCGCCGCCGCGTCCGCCGGAACCGGCGTAGATGTTATAGTAGAGACCGTTGCGCTTATAGAGCCACGGCCCCTCGATGTAACGCTGGAGATGCAGGTCGGTGATCTCGCCGTCGATCTCGGTCATGTTGTCTTTCAGCTTCGCGATGTAGGAGTTCTGTCCCCACGCGAGCCAGGCGGTTCCGTCGTCGTCGATCAGGACGGTCGGGTCGATGTCGTTCCAGCCGCGGCCGGGGGTGTCGCTGTCAACGACGAGTGGCTTCGGATGCGGCACGAACGGGCCGACCGGGGTATCGCCGATAGCGACGCCGACGCACTGTCCGCCCTGCGGCGTGTTATAGGTCACGTACCAGTAGAACTTGTCGCCCTTCTGGACGCACTGGGCCGCCCAGGCGATGCCCTTCTTGCCGTCCGGGAAGTCTTCCGGGCGAAGCTTGACGCCGTGACTGCGCCAGTGGACCATGTCGTCCGTGGAGTAGACGCGCCAGTCGGCGATGTTGTAGTTGCCGGGGAGACCGATGTTCTCGCCGTCCTTGTAGATGTCTTCGCCCGTGTAGACGTACAGACGGTCGCCGACCACCAGCGGGGCCGGGTCGCAGGTCCAGGCGTCCGTGAAGATCGGGTTGCCGCTGGGTTCCAGGTCGACGCCTTCGTAGACGACGTTTGTGGAGGACTTGCAGGCCGCGAGCGAGAACGCTGCGAGACAGCCGAGGAGCAGGTGTGAAGATTTCATGTATTCACCTTTGTTGTGGGTTATGGATGGGTATCCGGTTCGACGAGTTCTTTTGAGGCGGATTCGAGGTGACGGGAATCCTTTTCTTCCATAATGTAACGTACGGGAATACGTTTTTCAAGCAAAAATAATGGACGGAATCGTCAGTTTTATCCGATCCGATGTTGTTTCCGGCGTTAAATAACGTAAAAAACGGAAAGACAGAAAACGCCGCACACCATGCGAGATGATGTGCGGCGTGGGGAGGACAGGCCCTCCACTGAAGATGTGCCGGGCTACGCTCCGGCACCGGGATGTTACTTACTTCAAGGGCTCCTTGATGGCGTCCTTGGTCTGGACAACGGCCTTGATCGTGCCGTCTTCATTGAAGAAGAGCTCGTCGACGCAGACGGAGCGGCGGAGGCTCTGTCCGGTCTGGCCGTCACGGTCGAGTTTGCCATTGTGGTAGAAGAGATAGGTGTGGCCCTTGAAATCGACCACGCCGGGGTGAATGGTGAAGCTGTTCTCGGCGGAGCCGGTCACCTGTCCGCGGAAGGTCCAGGGGCCGGTGATCTTTTCAGCCGTGGAATAGTTGATGGTTTCGCCGAAACCGCCACCGCCGCCGAAGCCGCCGCCGGCAGGACGATTGGGACGGTTGCCGCCTGCACCGCCTGCACCGGCAGGACGATTGCCGCCTGCACCGGGGCCGCCCGCAGGAGCAGCGCCAGCGCCGGGAGCGCCGCCGCCGAAGCCGCCCATGCCGCCGCCGAAGCCACCGCCGAAGCCGCCCATGCCACCGGCAGGAGCGCCACCGGCACCAGGAGCGCCGCCTGCACCGGGTCCACCGGCTCCGGGAGCGCCGCCGCCGAAGCCACCGAAGCCACCCATGCCGCCGCCGAAACCGCCCATGCCACCG
>JBGUKN010000028.1:0-4997 GCA_045114455.1 Victivallales bacterium | reverse complement strand
GCCGGAGGCGTTCTTGCGGACCAGGGAGATCACGTCGCCGTTGTTCTGGAGCTTCTGCGCCTTCACGATGTTCGGCTTCACGAAGTGAACGAGGTCGACAGAGTATGCGGAGGAACCGTCCTCGGACGGCATCCTGATCTCGCGTGCCGCGGCTTCGAGGGCGGTGGAGGGATACAGGTACTTAATCTTGTCCTCCTGCTGAAGCGCCTTCGCGCGTTCGACCACCTGCTGGATGGTCGGGTCGGCGGGATCGGCGAGCAGTTTGTTGAACGTCTCGTAGAAATCGCTCTGCTTCAGCGGGAACATGGCCGCGACGAACACGCCGATCACGGCCAGCGCGAACACGCAGTAAATGGCGAATGTGCTCTTGCTGTTCTTCATTTCTTCGTCACCTCGGCTTTCGTGTCGGCGGCATCGGACGCGGGCTGAATGACCTGTGCGACTGCCGTGCGGGAAATGGCGATCTGGACATTGTTCGCGACCTTCAGCAGGAACTGGTCCTTCTGGACTTCGGCGATCTCGCCGATGATGCCGCCGCTGGTCATGATCTTCGTGCCCTTGCGGATCGAATTCATCATTTCTTCGCGTTTCTTCTTTTCCTTGCTGCTGGTGCGCACGGAAATCGCGATCATAACGCCGATCAGGATGATGAACGGGACCATCATCATGGTGTTGGACGGGGGCGGGACCTGCTGCTGTCCGGCATCGGATGCGGAAACGCCGGTCTGAGCGGCAGTGGTTTCTGCGGCAGGAGCGGCGGCAGTTGCGCTCACGGAACCGTCCGCGGCCTGAGCGAAAACGACAAAGGAAGTGTTTGCCATGTTCAAGACTTTCTGGTTATGTTGAAGCTGAAATTGTATGCGTAAAACTATAATATACACCTTTTTTCCAAATAAACAAGTCTTTTTTCCGAAAGAGTGAGGATTTCACCGGGAAAGAAGACGCAAAAAATGTTTCGCGGCAGAGAACCCGGCCGGATGAAGTCCCGGACGCAAAAAGACGGCAGCATGCTGTTCGGCGGGATAAGGGAAACTTCCGGAGTTTCTCCAAGACTTTCTCCAAGTTTCAGTTAAAAGGAACATGTTTTAACTGAAACTTGCGCGTATGCCATGCGTATGTCCCGCGTATGCGTATGAGATGCCTTCCATTCCGATATGCTCCGAGATATTTCTCCTGATCCTGTCGCAGGAAGAAAACGCGTATGCACCCTGTGTGCATTGAATGCCATTGTCTGATGCTTATTTCCTGCTTGTTTGACGATTGTTTACTACTTGTCTGAGACCGGTTAACTGCCTGTTGACACTTGTTTGACACTTGTTTGACGAAGTATCCGAAAAGGATCAAGTTTCAGTTAAAAGGAACTTGTTTTAACTGAAACTTGCGCGTCTATCGCGCGTATACTGCGCGCATGCGCGGGAAAGCTGTGATTCGATCAATTTGAGGAAAAAACTTGATCCGTGCGAAAAGGCTTTATGCCTCGAATGAAGCTGGGATGGGACCCGGCTTACTTTTTGAGCTTCTTCGCGGCGGATTTCGGAGCCAGGACGACTGCGCCGAGCCACGGAAGACGGAGCGTGATGAACTGCTTCTGTCCGTGGTATTCTCCGGGCGACGAAACCATTTTCTGTCCGTTCAGCAGGCCGGTCCCGCCGTATTCCTCGCGGTCGGTGTTGAAGACCTCGACCCATTCGCCGGGAAGCGGTACGCCGGTATTGAAGTCATTGCGTACGACCGGAGTCAGGTTCAGGATCACGACGAGCGGCGCCTTGCGTTTCTTGTCCCAGCGGATGAAGGAATAGACCGATTGCCTGAAATCACCTCCGTCCAGCCACTGGAATCCGTTCGGCGTGAAATCGTCCTCCCAAAGCGCCGGCTGGCTGAGGTAGAATCTGTTCAGTTCGGCAACCATACGATGAATGGAATCATGTGACGGATATTTGAGCAGGAGCCAATCGACCGACTGGTTGTTGCAGTTCCATTCGATCACCTGGGCGAACTCGCCGCCCATGAAGATCAGCTTTTTTCCCGGGTGCGTCGCCATCAGCACATACATCGCGCGCAGATTGGCGAATTTCTGCACATAGTCGCCGGACATGCGGCCGAAAAGGGAAAGCTTTCCGTGAACGACCTCGTCGTGGCTGAGCGGCAGGATGAAGTTCTCGGAAAAGGCATAGCAGATGGAGAATGCGAGCTGCCCGTGGTGATAGCTGCGGTAGATCGGATCCAGTTTGAAATAATCAAGCGTATCGTGCATCCAACCCATGTTCCATTTGAACGTGAAGCCGAGTCCGCCGAGGTAGAGCGGACGGGAGACGCCCGGCCAGGAGGTGGATTCCTCGGCGATCATGGAAATGCCGGGATACAGCCTGTGCGCGAGCTCGTTCAAATGACGGATGAACTCGATCGCCTCAAGATTTTCGCAGCCGCCGTACTGGTTCGGGATCCATTCGCCGTCATTGCGCGAATAGTTGAGGTAGAGCATGGATGCTACCGCATCCACGCGCAGTCCGTCAGCGTGGTACTGGTCGAGCCAGAAAAGCGCGCTGCCGATCAGGAACTGCCGCACCTCGTTGCGACCGAAATTGAAGATGTATGTGCCCCAGTCCTTCTGTTCGCCTTTGCGCGGGTCGGCATGTTCGTACAGCGCCGTCCCGTCGAACCGTCCGAGCGAAAAGGTATCCCGCGGGAAATGCGCCGGGACCCAGTCCAGAAACACGCCGATGCCGTGTTCGTGCATGTAGTTCATGAACCAGGCGAAATCTTCCGGCGAACCGTAGCGCGCGGTCGGCGCATAGAATCCGGTCACCTGATACCCCCACGACTGGTCCAGCGGATGCTCCATCACGGGGAGCAGCTCCACATGCGTATAGCCCATTTTCTGAACGTAATCGGCCAGCGCGACGGCAAGTTCTCGGTAGTTGTTGAACGTTTCTTTCACTTCGGGCAGCTTCAGGCCGGGGCCGCCCCATGTGCCGAGGTGTACCTCGTAAATGTTCATGGGACTTTCGACCGGATTCGTCGCGGCGCGTTTCTTCATCCAGACGTCGTCGGTCCACTGGAACGGTTCCGCCTGCGGGACGATCCCGGCGTTGTTCGGGCGAAGTTCCGTGCGGCGGGCATACGGGTCGAGCTTCAGGGTGATGGAACCGTCCGAACCCTTCACCTCGAATTTGTACACGTCGCCCGGCTTGAGCCCGGGGATGAACAGCTCCCAGATGCCGGAAAGCCCGAGCATGCGCATCGGATGGCGCCGTCCGTCCCAGCAGTTGAAATCGCCGACCACGGAAACGCGTTGCGCGTTCGGCGCCCAGACGGCAAAGGAAACACCCTCGACTCCGCCGAGATTCCGGACATGCGCCCCCATGACGTCGTAAACGCGCTGGTGTTCGCCCTGATTGAAGAGGTATATGTCCATTTCGCCGAGGGTAGGCAGAAAGCAGTACGGATCGGCCGAGATGAACTTGCTGTCCGCATACTGTTTTTCGACCTGATATGCGAACAAGTTCTTCCTCTTTCCGAACAGGCAGGTGAAAATCCCCCGATCGTTTTCTTTGGTCATCGGATAACGTCTGTTTCCGGCGAGGACCGTGACGGATTCCGCCTCGGGATCGTTCACGCGGACGATGACCCCGCCCGGAACCTGATGCATGCCGAGAAAATCGTGCGGATTGCGGCAGGATCCGTCGAGTATTTCATTCATGACCGAATTATTCTGCGTATCGGGATTGTTTTTCATGGGAATCGTCCTCCTCTAAGGCGGATCATCACCGGGCGTTCAGAAAGAACAGAATGAAGTAAAAAACAAAGGAATTGACGATCAGGCTGTCGACAAGGTCGAAAAGTCCGCCGATTCCCGGCAGAAAATGACCGGAATCCTTCACGTTGCAAGTGCGTTTCAGGCTGGATTCCGCCAGATCGCCCACCATGCCGCCGAAGAACAGCAGGACACCTATCACCGCCATTTTGAAGTAACCGTAACCGTCCCACCATTCATACCCGTTGCGCTGATGGGAAAAATACGTGTAGATGGCCAGCGTGACGCCGACGGAAAAAACGAGCCCGCCGATGAGTCCTTCCCACGATTTCGCGGGGCTGATGGACGGTACAAGCTTATGATTTTTTCCGTGGGTGATTGCATTGCACAGGGATCCAGTGAGATACGCGCCGATATCGCCGCTCTTCGTGCCGAGGATGAAGAGCAGGAACGTAGCCGGATAATTCCCGTAGAAATTATAGGTGTAATAAATGCCGGAAATGAGCTTGAGCGCCATGGAAAACAGGAAAAAAACGGCGAAACCGTTGATCGCGGCGCGCAACAATTCCTGACTTTTGTTCGTCGAAAGCACGATCAGCCAGAAAATGAATGCGAAAAGCGCAAGGTCGAATGAAATTCCCGGCCAGAACGGCAGATCGCGTTTCTGGAATATCGGAAATATCACGACGGCAACAAGCGCAAGGGAAACGAACCATTTGAGCCCTTTGAACTGCTTCTGGCCGTTGAGCATGCCGAGGCATTCCCACGAGGCGCCGAATCCGAGCAGAGCGCAAAGCGCCGTGAAAAACCATTTTCTGATGTCGAAATCAAGAAACACCGCTCCTGCCAGAAGTGAAAGAAGGACAATTGAGCTGAATGTGCGTTTTACAAGGGTTGACATAGATTATCTGCCTCCGAATCTGCGTTTCCGGCCATAATATGCCTGGACCGCTTTGTCGAACTCATTGATATCGAAATCCGGCCATAATGTCTTCGTGAAATAAAATTCGCTGTAGGATATCTGCCACAACAGAAAATTGCTCACGCGTTCCTCGCCGCTGGTGCGGATCAGCAGGTCGGGATCCGGGACTTCGGGAAGATACAGGTGATCGGCCACCGTCTTCTCCGTAATGTCCTCGGGAGAAAGCGTTCCGTTTTTCACTTCGGCGGCTATGGACCTTACTGCATCCGTAATCTCCATTCTCGAACCGTAGTTGAGCGCAAGGATGAATGTCCGGGTAAA
>JBGUKN010000027.1:0-5349 GCA_045114455.1 Victivallales bacterium | reverse complement strand
CAAGTACAAACTCAGCGTCTGCGACGGCACCGCCTGCCATATCAAGGGCTCCACGCAGATCCGCGCCTGGGTCTCCGCCGAACTCGGAATCAATGACGGCGAGACAACCGAAGACGGTCTTTTCTCCATCGAGACCGTCGCATGCCTCGGCTGTTGCTCCCTTGCCCCCGTCCTCTCCATCAACGGACGCGTCTACGGCAAGCTCGACCGCAAGAGCCTGACGAAAATCCTCAACGAGTACAAAGCGAAAGGCTGATCCGCCATGGCAGACATCAAACGCATTAAAGTCGGGACCGCCTCCTGCGGTCTGGCCGCCGGAGCGGGCGCTGTCCTGGAAGCCCTCCGCAAGCAGGCCGGCAGCATTCCCGTCAGCGAAGCCGGCTGCATGGGTCACTGCTACGCCGAGCCGATCGTCGAACTCGAACTCACAGACGGCTCCAGCATTTTCTACGGTCGCGTGAAGGGCACCGACGAAGCCGCGGCCGCCATCCTCGCGCAGAGCGAAGAAGGCCGGTTCGTTTTCCCGGAGAAGCGCTCCAAGCTCGAAAAGCTTCTTGTGACCCGTCTCGCCGGACGCATCAACCCCGTTTCCCTCGACGAATACAAGGCGAACGGCGGTTTCTCCGCCCTCGAAAAAGTCTTCGCCATGACTCCGGAACAGGTCGTTGACGCGGTCAAGGCCTCCGGCCTCCGCGGTCGCGGCGGCGCGGGATTCCCCACCGGCATGAAGTGGAGCTTTCTCGCGGCCAAGAAGGTCCCGGACAAAGTCCAGATCTGTAACGCCGACGAAGGTGACCCGGGCGCGTTCATGGACCGCTCCATGATGGAAAGCGTCCCGTACCAGGTCCTCGAAGGCATGCTCATCGGCGCGTACGCCACCGGCGCGACCCGCCTCTTCATCTACTGCCGCGCGGAATACCCGCTGGCCATCAAGCACCTCACGATTGCGATCGAAGAGATGAAGAAGGCTGGCCTCAACAAGCTCCCGGGCCGCGAAGCCCCGCTTGAGATCACGATCAAAGAAGGCGCCGGCGCGTTCGTCTGCGGCGAAGAGACCGCCATGATCCATTCGCTCGAAGGCAAGCGCGGCACCCCGCGTTTCCGCCCGCCGTTCCCCACGGACAGCGGCTGGAACACGCTCCCGACCGCCATCAACAACGTCGAGACGTTCGCGAACATCCCGATCATCTTCCAGATCGGCGCGGACGCCTACGCCGCCATCGGCACGGAGAAGAGCAAGGGCACCAAGATATTCGCCCTCGCCGGCGACGTGAAGACCCCGGGCCTCGTCGAGGTCCCCATGGGCATCACGCTCGGCGAGATCGTGTACGACATCGGCGGAGCCGAGCCCGGCACCGTGAAGGCCGTCCAGACCGGCGGTCCCTCCGGCGGCTGCATCCCGGCCTCCGAATTCGGCGTGAAGATCGACTACGACTCCCTCGGCAAGCTCGGCGCCATCATGGGCTCCGGCGGCCTCATCGTGATCGGCAACAACCGCTGCATGGTGGAGACCGCGCGCTACTTCCTGAACTTCACCCGCCGCGAATCCTGCGGCAAGTGCACGTTCTGCCGCGTCGGAACCACCCGCATGTACGAAGCGCTCGAGCGCATCACCTCCGGCAAGGGCTCCATGGACGACATCGCGTTCCTGGAGGACATCGCGCCGAAGATCAAGAAGGGCGCGCTCTGCGGCCTCGGCCAGACGGCCCCGAACCCCGCGCTCTCCACGCTGCGTTACTTCAAGAACGAATATCTCGCGCACGTCCAGGACCATGTCTGCGAAGCGCTCGCCTGTCCCGCGCTCGTCGACGTCGCGATCGATCCGGCCAAGTGCATCAAGTGCAAGCTCTGCGTGAAGACCTGCCCGGTCGGCGCGATCGACCCGGCCAACAACTTCTCGGTCGACAACGCCAAGTGCACCAAGTGCAATTCCTGCATCGAAGTCTGCCCGAAGAAGGCCGTCTCCCGCGTCCGCAAACAATCCGCCAACTGAGGTAACGCCCATGTCTGACATCATCTTCAAAATCGACGGCCGCGAGGTCGCCGCTCAGCCGGGCGAGACCATCCTGCAGGCCGCCGCCCGCATCGGCGTGGAAATCCCCACGCTCTGCTACAACCAGAAAATCTCCAAGACCACCAGCTGCTTCGTCTGCGTCGTCAAGGACTGCAAGACCGGGAAGTTCCTTCCCTCCTGCTCCGCCTGCCCGGCCCCCGGACAGGAGATCGACGCCTCCTCCGACGAGGTGAAGGATATGCGCCGCACCGCCCTCTCCCTGCTCGTTTCCGAGCACACCGGCGACTGCGAAGCCCCCTGCACGCTCGCCTGCCCCGCCCACGCCACTGTCGAGGAATACGTCCGCGCCGGCCGCAACGGCGACTTCAAAAAAGCCCTTGAGATCATCAAGCAGCGCATCCCGCTGCCGATGTCCGTCGGCCGCGTCTGCCCGCGTTTCTGCGAGCGCGACTGCCGCCGCAACATCGGAGGCAAGCCCGTTTCCATCAACGACGTGAAGCGCCTTTCCGCCGACATGTACTACGACACCTACATGGAGGAGCTCCCAGCCCTCAACGGCAAGCGTGTCGCCATCGTCGGCGCGGGCCCCGCGGGCCTTTCCGCCGCATACTATCTCCGCCTGCAGGGCGTCTCTTCATTCCTCTTTGAACAGATGCCCGAAGCCGGTGGCATGCTCCGCTACGGCATCCCGGAATTCCGCCTCCCGAAGGATACGCTCCGCAAGGAGCTCGCGCACTTCGCGAAGATGGGCGGGATCGAGATCCGCACCGGCCAGACCCTCGGCAAGGATTTCACGATCGAACAGCTCGAACAGGATTTCGACGCCGTGATCCTGGCGGTCGGCTCCTGGGCCTCCAGCTCCATGCGCATCGACGGCGAGGAAGCCGCGCAGAAGGGCATCCAGTGGCTCGGCGACATCGCCGGCAAGAACTGGAAGGACTGCCCGAATCCCGGACGCACCATCGTGGTCGGCGGCGGCAACACCGCCATCGACTGCGCCCGCACCGCGCTTCGTCTCGGCGGCGACGTGACCATCGTCTATCGCCGTACCCGCAACGAGATGCCCGCGCAGGCCGTCGAAGTCGACGAGGCCATGGAGGAAGGCGTCAAGTTCGAATTCCTCACCGCGCCCGCCGCTCTCACGAAGAACGCCGACGGCTCGCTCGCGCTCTCCTGCGCCCGCATGCAGCTCGGCGAACCCGATGCCTCCGGACGCCGTTCCCCGGTCCTGATCCCCGGCTCCGAGTTCAAGCTCCAGGCCGACACCGTGATCTCCGCCATCGGCCAGCGCACCGTCGTGCCCGAAGGCTTCGCCGCCTCCAAGCGCGGATTCGAGATCTCCGACAGCGATTTCTCCTGCACCGGCAGGAAGAAAGTATTTGCCGCGGGCGACTGCGTGTCCGGTCCCGCGACCGTCGTGGAAGCCCTCGCCGCGGGCCGCAAGGCCGCGCTCTCCGTCGTCGACTTCCTGAACGGCGTCCCGCACAAGGCCCCGTTCGAATTCAACGTCTCCCGCGGCCACTGGCGTTCCCTCGCGAAGGAAGACCTCGTCTACATCCGGCAGGTCTCCGACGCCGAACGCATCCAGCCCGAATACATCCCGCTGAAGGAACGCAAGACCACGTTCCACGAGCTGTATCCGACCTTCACGCAGGAACAGGTCTCCGGCGAAGCCGACCGCTGCATCGAATGCAGCTGCACCGGCAAGCACGACTGCCTGCTGAAGAAGCATTCGACCGCCTACGGCGTGAACCCCGACGCCTACAAGGGCGCCAAGCCCGTTTCCGCCGTCGACGTCCGCCACAAATACATCATCCACGACAAGCAGAAGTGCATCCGCTGCGGCACCTGTGTGAAAGTCTGCTCCGAGATCATCAACAAGTCCCTTCTCGGCATGATGAAACGCGGATTCCACACCATGGTCGACACGACCTTCGGACAGGGCCTCCCGGACTACTGCGTCGACTGCGGCGCATGCGTGAAGGAATGCCCCACCGGCGCGCTCGACTGGAAGAAGAAAGAGTAAGCGTCACAGCATCTTACGCTGATTTCTCATCGCGGACCCGGACTCGTATCCGGGTCCGCTATTTTGTGTCTTGCTTCCGAAAAAGGAAATGATTTCCCCTCTGTGAGCCAGAGGTAAAACAGATATGATTATGTTTAATCATAATATTTTATGTTTGATGTTTTCGCGGATGCCGCATTCTCTTGCACTTGTCCGGTTTTTTCGAAAAAAACGTTTTTTTTCTTCGCGCGTATACGCGTACGCGCTTGAAAAATAATGCTGAGGGATGTATATTATAAAGAAAACTTATCAAAGCAATGAACCCGCGTCCGGCTTGCCGGCCGCAACTCATGGAGAATCCAATGTCCGAAGACGAAATCACCTCCCCGGCATCCGCATCCGAAATTCCCGCGGAAGATCCTGTGGAAAATCCCGTGGAAACCCCCGCGTCCGCTGCGCCGGAAACCGCCGCCAAGCCCGCGGAGACCCGGAAGCCGGAGCCGCCCCGCTCCGTCAACAATGAATCCAGCGTGGACAGCACATTCACGTCGCAGTCCGAGGACCGCAACCCGGACGACTATACCGCGGACGAGATCACCGTTCTCGACGGCCTGGAGGCCGTCCGCAAGCGTCCCAGCATGTACATCGGCGACACGTCCCAGCGCGGCCTGCATCACCTGGTGTATGAAGTCGTCGACAACAGTATCGACGAAGCGCTTGCCGGATTCGCCTCGAAAGTTTCCGTGACCATCCTCCCGGACAACTGCATCCGCGTCAGCGACGACGGACGCGGCATCCCGGTCGACATCCACAAGGAACTCGGCATCCCGGCCGTCGAGGTCGTGATGACCGTGCTGCACGCCGGCGGCAAGTTCGACCACAACGCCTACAAGGTGTCCGGCGGCCTCCACGGCGTCGGCGTCTCCTGCGTGAACGCCCTTTCCACCTGGATGACCGTCGAGATCCACCGCGACGGCATGGCGTACGAGATCCGGTTCGAGCGCGGCAATACCGCAGTGAAGCTGCATCCGCTGCATCCGGTGTCCGACCGCGGCACGACCGTGACGTTCCAGCCCGATCCGACCATCTTCACCGAGACCACGGAATACGTCTGGAACATCCTTGCGAAACGCCTCCGCGAGCTCGCCTTCCTGAACCGCGGCATCCGCATCGACCTGACCGACGAGCGCGAAAACCCGGTCCGCTCCGAAACGTTCCACTATGAAGGCGGCATCATCGAGTTCGTGCAGATGCTGAACCAGAACAAGGAGCTGGTGCATCAGGACGTGATCTACATGCACAAGGAGCGCAACGGCATCGACGTCGAGAT
>JBGUKN010000026.1:0-14080 GCA_045114455.1 Victivallales bacterium | reverse complement strand
GTAGCCGTTCGGCTGGAAGACGTCGATGTGCGGGAAGAGGTTGAACGCGATCTGCTGCGCCATGACCTTGACCTCGGCGGGCTTGCCCTCGAGGATCGCGCGGGTCTGCTCCATGAGCTCGTTCATGGCCTTCGCGCCGCCGCCGGACGCCGCCTGATAGGTGGAGACGACCATGCGGCGGAGTCCTTTGGCCTTGTGGAGCGGCCAGACCGGGGCGCACATGATGGCGGTGGTGCAGTTCGGATTCGCGATGACGCCCTTGTGCAGAAACACGTCGGCGGCGTTGACTTCCGGCACGACCAGCGGTACGTCATCTTCCATGCGGAACGCGCTGGAGTTGTCGATCATGACGGCGCCCGCGGCGGTGACGGCCGCGCGGAACTGCTTGGAAATGGAGGCCCCGGCGCTGAACAGCGCGATGTCGACGCCCTTGAAGGAGTCTTCGGTCATTTCTTCGACCGCGACAGTTTCGCCATGGAATTTGAAGGTCTTGCCGACGGAACGCGCGGAGGCGAGGAGTTTCAGGTTCTTGACGGGGAAGTTGCGCTTCTCGAGTGTGAGGAGCATTTCGACGCCGACCGCGCCGGTGGCGCCGGCGATCGCGACATTCACAGGACTTGCCATGTTTCGGTTCTCTCCAGATATCGTTGAAAATTGTATTGGGAACAGTTTTATAAGTATATCCAAATACTATATCACCGGATTATGATATTTTCAAGCTCGGTCCGCGTTTTTCGACAAAAAAAGACGGACCCGCGCGGAGTCCGTCTTACGAATCATTTCAGAAAAAATCAGATCGTCTTTTCCTGCTTGGCCGGAGCCGCCGTAACAGACAGGACCGGGGCGGACTGATTCTTTTTCGCGGCTTTGGCTTTTCCTTTTCCGGCTTTTGCCGCTTTCGGAGCCTTTGCGGCCTTGGCAGCAACTTTCTTAGCGGGCGCGGCTTTCTTCTTTGCCGTTTTTTTCGGCGCGGGGAGCTCGCCGGGCGCTTTTTCCGCCACGAGGGCGAACAGTTTGCGCTTGCCGAGTTTCACCAGGGAGTTGAACGCTTCGATCTGGACGGTGCGCGGACGGTTCTTGCCGATTTCCCAGTGGCTGACGGTGAAAGGAGTCACGCCGAGAAGAGCGGCGAGGGCCTTCTGGGAGAGGGCGAATTTTTTGCGGAATTTCACGAGGGATTTCGAAGAGAAACGGACCTTGCGGCCTTCCGGGGCGGATGCATCCTGCGCTTTTTCTGCTGCGGGTTTGGACGCGGTGGCGGCGGACTGCTTCTTTTCCAGTTCGTTGACACGCTTCTGAAGCGCATTGATCGTTTTCTTCTGCTCGTTGATTTTTTCTTCAAGAGCTTTCAGTTCCTTGCGGGCAAGGCGGCGCACTTCCTCCTGGAAGGTCTGTTTGAAATCAGGCATTGTGTTCTCCTTTCGAAACGGGATGCCGGTATAGATGACTGCAAAGGTTTATGTTGATTATTATTTTCAATAATATACCCCCTTTTTTTAGAAAAGCAAGTGTCAAATCAAAAAAAACGCGTTTTTTGGAGATTCCGATCTTCCTTCGGTTTTGACATTGCTTTTTTCAGGCGGAAAGCGAGCCGGACGGCAGGACAAAACGTTTTCCATCTTTTCAAGAGAAAAAAGCCGGGCAACCCGAATGAACGGATCGTTTTCAGGATGCGCGGAACAACGGAAAATCAGAGTTTGCCGCCATGTTTTCCGTCCGGGATCACCCATTTCCCCGCATCCAGACCGAGCGCGAGCAGAAGCATCTGCGCGCCGGAAAGAAGCATCAGAAGGGCGGCGGTCCAGGATACGGCGGCGACGCCGATGAACGGCGCGACGACAAGCAGAACGCCGATCAGCAGCGCGACGAGACCCGGCATCGGCAGGACGATCTGGCCGAACTTCTTCTGAACGGAAAAGATGCTCCACACGCCGGTGAAGATCAGCCAGACGCCGCAGACAACCATGAGGAACATGTCGAAATACAGCGGATAGATCAGCAGTCCCGCCCCCGCAACGGCCAGCAGGAAGAAAAGCACCAGAAGAGACGCCGAAACGCGTCCGCTGTTCCATGACATCAGGAACGCCGCAAGAGCAAACAGGACGATGACGCCGCCGACGACCATCGTGACGGAGGTCAGGACGAAGACGGGATTATACAGCCCAAGCAAACCGAGGACAAACAGAACCAGCCCGCGCAGCAGCAGAACGGGGCGCGAGGCATGAAACGAGAAAATCTTCTGAGGAATCGTATAAAATCTTTCCCAGGTCCGGTCTTTCATTGCGTTATCTCCGTTTTTCCTTCCCGGCGTTCATCCGGCATCGGCCACGCCGGAAAACACGCCGATCTTTGATTCATTCGTTTGATCCCCCGGGTCATTTCACCCCAACGGACACCCCGGGAGCCCGCAGCCCGATCGCGAGGAGCAGCATTCCCGCACCCGAAACCAGAAGCAGGATCGCGATCAGCCAGGAAAAGGCGGCCAGCCCGGCAAACGGCGCGACAATCAGCAGGATCCCGATCAGAACCGACAAAACGCCGGATCCGGACAGAATGACCCGGCTCGGAGACGTCCTGGCGGAAAAAAGTTCGCTCAGCCCCGTGATGAACAACCATACGCCGAGCACGACCGCGATCAGCACGTCCGCATCCACAGGCCGGACGATCATCACGATCCCCGACACGCACAGAAGAAGCGACCAGAGAAAGCCGGAGAGACGACGGCAGGCGACCGACAGGAACAGCGCGCCCATGGCGTCCAGAAGCAGGAAAATGCCGAGGATGACCGTCACGGCGGCCAGACTGCCGATCGGACGGAAAAGCCCGATCAGACCGAAGATGAAAAAGACAAGTCCGCGAATCAGCAGTGCGGAACGGTTCGCATGGAAGAAAAGCATCCTCCGCGGGAAGACGTAATTGCTTTCATAAGTGGGGTCTGGCATCCGTTTGCTCCATATTCTTTAGTGATTAAGGACAAAGAAATCCGGCATTTAAATATATTCCGCAAAACATGTTTTTGCAAACAGGCTTCGCGTCTTTTCCTTATAAAACAGACCGTTTTGCTTGATTTTTGTTCCTTCCGCGGCTATATTTTCGGAAAAAAGAATTCCGGCATGATCGCATTATGACCCCCAATCCCCACGACAGACACACAGATCCGAATATTCCGCTCCTGTTGCACTGCTGCTGCGGCCCCTGCGCGGCGGGGAGCATCGCGCCTGTGCTGGACGACGGACGGCGGCTCACATTGCTGTTCTCGAATTCCAACCTCGACACTGAAGCGGAGTATCTGCGGCGGCTGGACGCGCTGAAAACGCTGGCCGACTACTATGATCTGCAGGTGGAGACCGACCCGTGGGACCATGCAGGATGGCTCGAATTCGTATCCGTCGTGCCGGACTTCGCAAACTGCCCGGAACGCGGCAACCGCTGCAGACGGTGTTTCCAATGGCAGCTGACCCGCACCGCGCAGGCTGCGGAAAAAATCGGCGCGCACTTCACGACCACGCTCACGCTCGGCCCGCAGAAAGATTCCCGCGTGATCCATGAGATCGGCGCGCGCTGGGGAGAATCATTCGAACCGTGGGATTTCAAGAAAGGCGGAGGAGGATTGCGTTCGCTCGAACTCTGCCGCAAGCTCGGTCTCTACAGGCAGAACTACTGCGGTTGCGAATTCTCGAAACAGGCGAAAGCGGATTGAATCGCCGCAAAGTCCGCCAATAAAGCGTTTTTTAACGTGACCGGAGAAACGCTATCCTTGTCTTTGAGCAGAAAATATATGCTTTTGTCTAAAATCAATATGGCGGAATCGTTTTCAGACTGTATATTCTTGACAAATCGTTTTTCCCGCACCGAAAATCGAACTCGAACATACAACACCATTTTTAACACGGAGGAATTCTGATGAAACTCCCGATCCGCTCTCTCTCCGCCGCGGGCGTCGCGCTCGCCGCCGCGGCAAGCCTTTCCGCAGCCGATTTCCACGACTGGGCCCCTGCCCCGCCGATGGGCTGGAACAGCTTCGACTGCTTCGGACTCAGCCTGACCGAAGCGCAAGCGAAGGAACAGGCGGAAGCCCAGGTCAAACTGCTGAAGCCCTACGGCTGGGACGTCTTCGTGATTGATCACCAGTGGTACAACGACAACCAGAAGGGTTTCCAGAGCGACATCCGGCACGAGTTCGCCATGGACGAATACGGACGCTTCATCCCCGCGCCGGTGCGTTTTCCCTCCTCGAAGGATGGCAAGGGCCTGAAGCCGCTCGCCGACTACATGCACGAACGCGGCTTGAAGATCGGAGTTCACCTGATGCGCGGCATCCCGCGGCAGGCCGTCCGCGAGAACACGAAAGTGAAAGGCACGAACTACCGCGCGCAGGACATCGTGAACATGCGCAGCACCTGTCCCTGGAACCAGGACATGTACGGCGTGGACATGAGCAAGCCCGGCGCACAGGAATATTATGATTCCGTCTTCGAGCAGTTCGCCGAATGGGGCCTCGACTTCATCAAGATCGACGACCTCTCCCGCCCGTACGCCACCGCCGAGATCGAAGGCATCCGCAAGGCGATCGACAAGTGCGGCCGTCCGATCATCCTCAGTCTCTCCCCTGGCGACACCCCGATCCAGAACGGCGAACACGCCGACCGCCACGCCAACATGTGGCGCGTCTCCGACGACTTCTGGGACCGCTGGGAACCCCTCCGCGGGATGTTCGGCCGCCTGCACCGCTGGGAGCCCTACCGCATCAAGGGTTCCTGGCCGGACGCCGACATGCTTCCCTTCGGCATCATCGAGTTCACGCGTCCGACCAACTTCACGCACGACGAACAGCGGCTCTGCTTCACGCTGTGGTCGATCGCGCGGTCCCCGCTCATCCTCGGCGCGGACATGACCAAGCTCGACGACTGGACGCAGAAGCTCCTCACGAACAAGGAAGTCATCGAAATCAACCAGAACAGCGAGAACAACCGCCAGCTCAAGCAGGACGGCGACCTGATCGTCTGGACCGCCGACGTTCCCGGCAGCAGGGACAAGTACCTCGCGTTCTTCAACACCGGCACCTCCGAATACAATAAGTACGACCGCCGCAAAGCCATCGTGCAGAGCCACGGAGTCGGACTGAACGGTGTCCCCGAGGAGGAAATCTCCGCAAACATCCGCGGCTCGAAGATCCTCGCGCTCGCCGTCGTCGACGACGGCTACGGCTCCAGTTACAGCCATTCCGCCTGGATCCAGCCCGAGATCTCCGGTCCCGCCGGCACGAAGAAGCTCGTCGACATGCAGTGGTCCTCCGCGCACGCCGGCTGGGGCGCGGTCCGCAACGGCCTCACCAGCGACGGACAGGAGATCGACGGCATCGGCACGCACGCGCTCTCGCTCATCGTCTACAAGCTCCCGGAAGGCTACGACACCTTCAAATCCAAGGTCAAGCTCGTCGACAACAGCGATTCCCGCAACCGCCTGAAATTCCTCGTCCTCGACGAAAAGGCGTTCGAACAGCCCTCGCCCGAGACCAGCGACATCAAGGTCGATCTCGCCGAGCTCGGATTCTCCGGCAAGGTCGCCATCCGCGATCTCTGGGAAGGAAAGGAAGTCGGGACAGCCGAAGGCACGTTCACCTGCGAGAAGCTCCCGTGCCACGCCACGAAGCTCTACCGCCTCTCCCCGGCGAAATAAAAGTTACGCTACCCGCATTGTCGGGAAACATAAGACCTATAGGTCCGACATGACTTATAGGTCTTATTATCAATTAATTCCGCACAATCCGGCTCCGGCATGCGCGATCATGCCGGAGCTTTTCTTGTCCTTACGCCAGCAATCCGGCGGCCTGCTGAAGCGGAATATCGTTCTGAGAAAGCGAGGCGGACGCGGAAGCCTCCGCAAGCGCGTTTCCGTCCGGCTGAAGTCCGGCGAAGAAGTTGGTCGTAGCTTCGACCGGGATCGGCGACGCGGCGGGATCGACCGAGGCGGACATCTGCAGGTCCGCGAAATCCGCGCCGGAGAGCGATACGAACCCGGAATCCGCAAGGACGTCCCCATTCGTCCAGACGGGGACCGCCTCGACTTTTTCCATATCGCCCCAGCCGTTCGCCTCCTCCTGACCGGAGAGTACGGCCTTGTCCTGGGCGATGGATTCGTACGTCACGTTGTAATAGGCGTTGCCGCCCTTCTTCGCATTGGTGGACTTCATGCAGACATAGAGCACGTCGTCCTTTTTGAGCTTGCTCTTGACCGTCGCCGTGTAGACACCGTCGCTTCCCTTCTTGAGCGACTTCGACGTAATCGCCTTCAGAGAATACTTGCCGTCCGTCTTTCCGACAAGCTTGCAGACCGTGAACTTTGCGGCATCGTTGGCCTCGATCATGAAACACGCGTTCACGTCCTGCGTCAGCGTGATCTTCGCATAATCCGTGTCGTCGTTGTGCCCGACGAAGTTCTTCCATTTGCCGTAATTGACCGCGACCTTGTCCATCTGAACGGCTTTTGAGCTCAACCCTAGCGAGATCGTTTCGCAGACGCCGACCAGTTTTTTCTTCTCGACCAGGACATTGTTTTTGCCGTCGTCGATCTTGTCGTAGAAAATGGAGGCCGAGTCCAGCAGGATATCGTAGTCGGCGTCCCCGTCCTTTTTCGCATTGGATGACTTCACGCAGAGATAGTAATCGCCTTTTTCCAGCAGGATCGCCTTTGTCGTCTTCTGATACGCCGGTTCGCCCTCTTCGCCGTACAGACTGTTTTTGGAAAGCGACGCCGACAGAAGCGAATTCAGGGAATACTGCTCCTTCTTGTTCGGGCCGTTCAGTTTGTAAACCGCAAAGCTCGAGGCGTCCCCGGCTTTCACCTGGAAGACCAGTTTCGCCGCGGTGTCCAGATGGAACTTCATGTAGTCGACCGCATCGCCGCATCCGACCCAGCCGCCGCTCACGACCTTGGTCTTGCCGGACTTCAGCGTGCCGGCGGTCTTGGTGTCGACCTTGCCCGCGGCGCCGTTGTCCTTGAGGTCGCCCCAGTCGTCGGAGTTATTGCCCTTCGGGTAGAATCGGCTCCTGTCCTGATCGACGGACACGTTGTAATACGACCGTTTTCCTTTTTTCGCGCTTGTCTCCACGGAGACATAGTATTCGCCGGACTCCAGCGGAGACGTCACCAGCGTCGCCGCATATCCGCCCTTCTTAGAGGCTTTCTTCGCGGAGACAGACTGGACGGCCGTCATCGTGTATGCGTCGTCCTTTCCCGGGACGAGTTTCCAGATCGTGAACTTCGCCGCGCCGGATGCCGAAACGTTGAAGCACAGTCTCGCGGCATTCTTCAGTGTGATCTTCGCGAAGTCCTTTCCATCGCCCTCCCCGACATAATTTTTGTAGACGACCTTGTCGACCGTCTTTGCCAGCGCGGTGTCGAAGAGGATCTCCGTGGGGGACGCGGAAGGCGCCACGGCCTTCGAGATGAATCTTCCGGCCTCCGGATTCAGCTCTCTGTACTTTTTCTCGTACAGCCAGTTGTTCCACCCTTCGTCGGGATCTCCCCGCTTGTCGCTCCAGATATCTTCGCCATCGACGTATGCTGCGACGGTGAGGGTCAGGTCGCCCGCGCTGCTGAGGTTCAGGGCATATGTCCGGTCGCCGACCAGGGTCTTTTTTCCGAGCAGGACCGCGCCGAGTTTCGTGCCGGACGCATCGTAGATGCTCAGCGTCTTCTCGCCGTCGGTCTCCTTGTCTGAAATCTGCCATGCTTCGGAGGCGAGGCGGTATGTCCCCTTCGTCTGCTGCATCCCGGAAACGGTAAGGACGAGAGACGGCTTGCCGACGTTGACCGGGATCTTGCTGTAACCGGTAAACAGGACGGAGTTGTTCGGCGAGAGCTTGGAGATGTCGAAGTCAATCATGCCGCCCTCGTCGACTGTCATGGTCCCGCCGTTAAGGGTGATCTTGCCGGTGACCTTGCCGCCGCTGGAAACACGGATTAGACCTTTGGTTGTTTCCAATGAAACATCGCTGGCGATGCCGCCGGAACGAACCGTGAGAAAGCCGCCGGACACTATGGTGTTGACGGCCCTGCCTCCGCTGAACACTTCCAGATACGCGCTGTCTTTCAGCGTCGTATGGGAGGCCACCGTGCCGGAATGCGCCGTGGCGTCCTGTCCGTAACCGCTGAGAACGAGGTCCTTGAACGTATTCGGTTTGATCTTGACGTTCGGGTCGTAATACTTATCCGCATGCAGGACGCGGTCATCGTAGATGCGCAGGTATCCGCCGTTCTCCATGACCGTGGTATTTTCCGAGTAGTCGCCGAGATACATGGTCCCGCCGGAGTGAACGGTGGCAAGACCGACGCCATCCGCTTTGAACAGGTTAGCCACGCCGCCGTTATAGACGTCGATCTGTCCGACCGCGCCCGCCCCGTACGGAGCCCTGGAGCCGACGGTCAGACTGCATCCGCTGGACACCTTCACGCTTGCGGCGGACGCATAATCGAATATCTCGAGTTCGCATCCGGACGTTTTCATGTCCCAGCCGGTAAAACCGGAGGTGTTGTCGGTGTTTTTGATGGCGACCCCGTTGGAAGTGATGTTGAACGTGGTCTGGCGTCCGAAATAATTGCCGGTCATGGCAAGTTTCAGGATCGCCCCGTTATTGGCCACGGCGCTCTTGACGGTGGCACCGCATGTGATTCCCAGGACGCCGCCGGAAAGCACGGTATTCACATCGCCGGAGTAACAGCCGGAAAAGAAGAACATCTTCCCGCCGCTGAAAACGGACGTCCCGCTGGCCGCACCGTACAAACCGATGCTGACGACCGCCCCGTTGGAGACTTTGCATTTCGAGGCGACGCCGCCAGAGAAAAAGACAGCGGATTCGCCGCTGGTGAATTCACCCGTCCAAGGATATTCGACCTGATAATATGCCATGGGAAACCCCTTTCAATTTCTTTTCATGTATAATCTTATAAAATATAGCACGAAAGGGAAACGATGTCAAGACGAAAAACGGGACTGCGGCGCAAACCGCAGTCCCGTAAAGGATCTTTGCCGTTATTTCAGGCGGATGAAAAGGTGAACTCACTCCCATTCGATGGTGGCCGGTCCCTTCGGGCTGAGGTCGTAAAGCACGCGGCAGACGCCGGGGACTTCGACCAGGACATGAACAAGTCCGCCTTTATATCTCACAAAGATTTATAAAAAGAGGAAAAAAGCTTGATTTTCCCTTGACAGGGTGTAAATTATTGTTTGGAAGCAGGAACTCTTTGCAGAACCCTCGTTATTCAAGCTCATTTTATCGGATTGTTCAAAAAGAGTGAACCCCGGTTTCTTTTTGGGTTGCGGAACTTGTCAAACACTTCTTCGCAGGAAAGAAGGTCTTAAATGAATTCATCTAATTATACTTGTTTGGTCTCCTGGCGCAAACGTCTTTGTTTATTTTTTTTCGCCGGGACGGTCGTTTTTTTGTTACAGGTTGGTCTGAACAAATGCTTCGGCGCAGATTCATCCAAAGGATTCAACCCGCCGGAAACATTGCTTGTTGCCAGCGCCCGATCGACAACGGGAGGAAACGCGTCCTCCAAGACCGGTACAAGCGGGACAAAAAGCACGACCACACAATCCGTTCAAATCAAAGATGAAGATAAGCTGCCCGGTGTATTTTATGACCTCCGGCGTACAAAGAATGGAGGCGAATCTCCTATTAAGTTCCTCGCAAAAGGCACTACTCATACAGGAGAAGTTGACGACTTGGTCCAAATCCTGAAAAAGTTCGTACTCGGCAACTGGACACATAGAACAGATGCAAAGGGTTTTCCTCTGTATTCGGATTTCGATCAATATTATCGTTATCCAATAAGCATCTACAATTCAGACTTTTACTTGGGAAACATGGCGTCAACGGACATGATTAAAAATTTTAAAGACGATAAAGCCTCCGTCTCCGGTTGGGTCGGCATTTTCTCAGGTTTTGTCGTTGCGCCTTTTACCGGCACCTTCCGTTTTGTCGGGTATGGGGACGATGGGCTTGTTGTTCGCTTCGACCAGCAGATCGTTCTGGATTACGGGTTGTATTCTTTGGTGGCAGGCAGGCGGCTTTCCTCCGGACCGGATGATTATAACCCGAATGACGTACCACAAAGCAATATACGGCATGTCCTTTTGGAAAGAAAGAACTGGTATGCCGAAAAGCCTGAAGTCTATTTCCCAAAACTGTTCATAAACGGGCTTGCAAAAGGAATGCCGATCAATGTTACCAAAGGACATTTTTACCCGATAGAGATTCTTTATTCCGATGTTGAGGGCGGCGGATTCGCCGTAGCCCTGTTTATTGAACAACTGAAGCCAAATGGAACTCCTTTGAAGGAAAATCCAGTAAGACTGCCATTGTTCCGTACGACTTCACAGTTACCTGATCATAAAACTGACACAAACTACCCGGACTATGATCCGAACAGTCCGATTTGGAAAGTGGTCGATTCCAGAGGGAAACCGATTCAGACGCGTACCACTGTCATTACCGAGCCGAAAACAAACGCAACTACGGGAACAAAAAAACAAACCGCCGCCCCCCCCTCTCAAACTACGGGAACAAAAAACCAAAGTGCAGGAACAAACGCCCAAACGGCTTCCGAGGCAAAGAAAAAGGAGTCCAACACATCCGTCTCATCCAAAGAGAAACAGAAACAGTCGGCACAAACAAAACAGGATTCCAAAACGGTAAAAACCAGTTCGGAAGAGATTCTAGGGTACAATCCGGATCTTGTCGTAACAACGGCAAAAGATATTGTGAATGATTCAGATAAAGTCGTAAGCCTGAATGAAGCTCTGATATCCGCTGCGGAACTTGGCGGTTCCCAGACCATCTTGTTTAATGTGAAAGGAATAGATCACATTGAGACTTCCGAGGGGAATTTGTTCAGCCGGGATATTGTTTTCAACACGACGAACGCGGCAACGGGCAACGATGTGACAATCGCGATCAAAAACTCCAGAATAGAAGGCAAGTCCTTCGATGCAAAAGGCGGCTTCGTTTTCGGAAAAATGAATATCGACATTTCGAATCTCACAGGGACAAACAATACGTCTCAGGGAAATGGCGGTTTACTGAGCTTGAAAGATTCTATTGTCAGCATAAAGGATTCCGCATTCTCGGGGAACCGTGCGCCGGGGCATGAACGGGGAGGCGGAACAGGATATTTTGAAAACTGCACCGTTGAGATTGACAATTGCTCGTTCAGAGGTGGTCAGGCTTATCATGCCGGAGGCGCCCTTTTTTTCGATGAGAAGACAATCGGGATGGTCAGGAACTGCTCTTTTACCTCAAATAGAGCGACGGGATATGCCGGAGCTCTCAAATTAAAGGATTCGGAAGTCACAATAGTGGACTCGACGTTTGAAGACAATTCCACCGGATACAGCGACGGGTACAGATGGGGCGGCGGTGCAATTCAGATACAAGACGGACATTTGAACTATATCGTTTCCGAGGGGAAAAGCATCTCAAATACGGGCAATCACGGCAGCTTCGGCGGATTTGTCACGATTTGCCATGGTTCCGCCATTTTCGATATCGGGGAAAAAGGGTCTCTGATAATCGGAACGGGCAGACAAGCCGACGACTACGATTCTTTTTCCACGAATTTCAGGGATGAAAAAGCAGGAACAAGCACGATCACGAAAAAGGGAAAAGGCACAATGACGATCAATGCCGCGACCTCGCTCTACAATGGGAACTGGATCATTGAAGACGGTACTGTTAATATGAATTACGGGGGAGACTTTGCCGGCCCGATCACAATCAGCGGCGGCAGGATGGATTTCGCGAAGGACTATTCTTTCTCGCAGCTCACGATCACGTTGAACGGAGAGCATAAGGACACCTACATCGGCGGATTCAATCATCTTTCTGGAGGAAACCTTTCCATCATAATTGATTCCCTTCCGCCTAACGGGACCTACGTACTGGCGGAAGGAGCGGAAGGCTTCAATAAGGCAATTCTTGTTCAAAACAACGACGGAGACCCGCTTGGCGCTTTCATTATCGGGAAAACAACAAAGATCAATGATACGAACTTCTTGCTGAATCTTGATGACGGAACGCTGTCTTTGTCTGTTTCCAACTCCAAAGGGAAAACGGCAGCATCGCACAAACAATAAAAAAGCGTCCTACAAAACTTTTTTCTGCTGTAGGGCACATATAAAAACGGGACTGCGGCGCAAACCGCAGTCCCGTAAAGGATCTTTGCCGTTATTTCAGGCGGATGAAAGGTGAACTCACTCCCATTCGATGGTGGCCGGTCCCTTCGGGCTGAGGTCGTAAAGCACGCGGCAGACGCCGGGGACTTCGGCGAGGATGCGGTCCGTGATCTTCTTCAGGACGGTCCAGTCGATCTCCGGTACGACCGCCGTCATGGCGTCGCGGGTGTTCACCGCACGGATGATGACCGGCCAGTCGAACACGCGCTTCGAATCGCGCACGCCCGTCGAACGGTAATCCGGCACGACGGTGAAGAACTGCCAGACGGATTTCGTGAGGCCCGCGCGGTCGAACTCCTCGCGGAGGATGGCGTCGGATTCGCGGAGCGCGGCGAGGCGGTCGCGGGTGATCGCGCCGGTGCAGCGGACGCCGAGGCCGGGGCCCGGGAACGGCTGGCGGTTGACCATGGAGTCGGGGAGGCCGAGGGCGGCGCCGATCACGCGGACTTCATCCTTGAAGAGGAGCTTCACGGGCTCGACGAGCTCGAAATGGAGATCGGGCGGGAGGCCGCCGACGTTGTGATGCGCCTTCACGCCGACGCTCTCCACGATGTCGGGATAGATGGTGCCCTGCGCGAGGAAATCGACGTCCGTGAGCTTGCGGGCCTCTTCTTCGAACACGCGGATGAATTCGCCGCCGATGATCTTGCGTTTCTGTTCCGGATCGGAGACGCCCGCGAGCTTGTCGAGGAACCGGTCCACGGCGTCGACGTAGATCAGGTTCGCGCCGAGCTGGCGGCGGAACACGTCGATGACCTGTTCGCTTTCGCCCTTCCGCATCAGGCCGTGGTTCACGTGCACGCACACGAGCTGCTGCCCGATCGCGCGGATCAGGAGCGCGGCCACCACGGAGCTGTCAACGCCGCCGGAAAGAGCCAGGAGCACCTTGCGGGAACCGACCTGCTGCCGCACGAGGGCGATTTGTTCTTCGATAAACTTGTCTGCGAGTTCTTTCGTGGTGATGCGGACCATGTCGTCCGGGCGTTTGTTGCTGTCCATAGCGGGGTTCCTCTGTTTGGAAAGGTTGTTGCGCCGCACGGAGGAGCGATCACGCGCGCGGCATCGGTTTTCATCCAATTATTATACTGCGTTTTCCGCAAAAAATCAAGAAAAAAAACAGGAAAAAACCCGCCGAAGCGTTCATTTTTCCACGCTCTCCTCCCCGTCGGAACAGAGTCCGAGATTATCCCGGGAAAAAACAGAAAATCCGCTTGAAAACAAGCCGTTTCCGGTATAAATTAATTGATTGTTTTTTTCATCGACACACAGGGAAACGCCTCCGAAAAACATGGAAAAGATTCTGTCGCGCATTCATTCGCCTGAAGATCTCCGCAAGCTCACGGGCAAGGAGCTCAACAGCCTGCCTGCGGAAATCCGTGAACGGATCATCGATGTGGTCTCAAAAAACGGCGGACATCTGGCGCCGAACCTGGGCACGGTCGAACTCACCATCGCACTGCACATGGTGTTCCATGCCCCCGAAGACAAGATCCTGTGGGACGTCAGCCATCAGGCGTACACGCACAAAATCCTGACCGGCCGCGAATCGAGGTTCGACACCCTCCGCCAATATAACGGCATAAGCGGTTTCACCAAGATAGACGAATCCCCCTACGACTGCTTCGGCTCGGGCCACTCCGGCACCGCGCTCTCCGCCGCCATGGGGTTCGAGGTCGCCGATTATCTCCTGAAGAAGGAGGACCGCGTGATCGCGGTCGTCGGCGACGGCGCGCTCACCAACGGCATCACGTTCGAGGCGCTGAACAACCTGCGTTCGACCTGCCGCGGGCTGATCCTGATCGTGAACGACAACAAGATGTCCATCGCACGCAGCACCGGCGC
>JBGUKN010000025.1:0-28107 GCA_045114455.1 Victivallales bacterium | reverse complement strand
TCGATCGTCGTTCATCAGAGACCATTCGATAAAGATTTTCAGAAAAATCTCTCAAAGTCGCTTGACTTTTGACACACCATCTTTTGTGTGTTGGGCATAAAAAAGTGCACCTCATAGGTTGTGTCCAACTTTTGGGGTGCACTTCAGCACTGCTCCGGGGGCATTTGTTTCTTTGCCCGCCCCTTTGACAGAACAGGAGAATCCGTCATCGTTCACAGACGTTCAGGATGGATTCTCCCGAGCAGTCGCCTCCGAACATCCAAAACCACGCCGTCTCTTCTTCTGTTTTCCTGGCACCCGCTTCCCTTTCAGACATGACGATGCGCGCTTCCCGTGCCCGCCTTTTTCTCATTCGCTCCATCTCCTTTTCTTCTCAACGGAATCGGGACCAATAAAATATAAAACATTTGTAAGTATGTTCATAAAAAAAAGATTCCATCGTTTTTTTTATCTCCTTGAAAACGATTCGAATGAATCTATATTACCGACAGATTCATCTTATCTGAAAAACACAAATGAAAAAAACAAACAGGAGTACGATCATGGATTTCTACAGATTACGCATGACATGGACGCCAATCGGCGGCCGGGGTAGTCTTTCATCCCATAGACTGGAAAACTTTATATTGACCACAAATCTTATCGGAATAGGCGATCCGATCTTTACCGGAGGTTCCGATGCTTTTATCAACAAACTTCAAAAAGGCGACATTGTCATGGTCCTGGCACAGGGAACGACACCTTTGGTCCTGACCAGGATCGCGGATGACAGAGTGATGGATTATAAAAACCATTTTCCAGGAATAGATGAATGGTTGAAACTTGTTCGTCGGGTAGAGATTCTGAGCTGGTATCAAAACGACAAAATCAGACTGGGACTGCCGCCCGTCCCCAGCAAATACTGGGGACAGCAGACATTTGCCAAAATCAAGAACCCTAGGAATTTGAAATTCGTAACCGATTGGTACGACAAAATCCAGCAAAGCAAGATCTCCCCCCCCATTGAACGCATCATAAATAATGCCGTTGTCATGCCGAAAAAGAAACTCTCCGACAATCTGCCTTATAAGATAGGAGACGAGGTTTCGACAAAAGATGCAAAGGCCTCGCGTACCGGAAATACGAAAAATAGTCGTTTCAAGGAACAATCCGACAGCGCACTTGTGAGGGAGAAAGCGGATCTGCTCCTCTCTGCAAAAAATATCGTCCTCACCGGCGCACCCGGAACAGGGAAAACATCTCTGGCCAAAAAGATTGCCCGTAGAATCACCGGCGACCAGGAAGGAGACACCTCACATATCGAGATATGCCAATTCCATCCGTCTTACGATTATACGGACTTTATGGAAGGACTCCGCCCGACTCCGCCGAATGAGAATGGAACCATCGGCTTTCAACGTCATGACGGAATCTTCATGGCTTTTTGCAGAAAAGCGTTGAAGGAAACTTTTATCAATGCCCAGGACAATTTTGAGGAAGTCTGGCAGCGTTTCATGGATTACTTGAGCGAAAATAACTCCATCAGAATATTAAAACGGAACAGAATATCCCATTTCAAGGTGGAATTGAACGAATATGGAACAGGGCTCGTCACGCATGAATACATCAAAGAAGGAAGTATAGAATCCGGGACACGACTTGTCTCCCACACCCAATACTTTTCCTACGATCAACTCTACCGCGTTTACCGGGGTATGCCCGGCGTGCCGAACGGAGGATACGACAATGCTCGTCAGTCGATCATTCAAATGATGAAAAAACAGTTCGGACTCAAAGAATACAGGGAAGGCAATCCGGTTGCCGCAATGCCCGCCGCCCGGAAATACGTTTTCATCATTGACGAAATCAACCGCGGCGATCTTGCAAAAATTTTCGGCGAACTGTTTTATGCCATTGATCCCGGCTATCGCGGCCCAAACGGCGCCATACGGACTCAATATGCAAATATGAATCAGGACGACAGCTTTTTCCCGGACGGTAAATTCTATGTGCCGGAAAATGTTTATCTTATCGCTACGATGAATGATGTCGATCGAAATGTGGAAAGCATGGATCTTGCAATCCGGCGGCGTTTTACCTGGGTGGAAATAAAACCGGAAGAAACTGTCGACATGCTCGACGATCATAAATACGGAATACCAGAATATGCGGATGCCGCAAAGAAGCGTATGAACGCCATCAACGAGGAAATATGCGGAATGAAAGGAGAAGGTCTAGGTCCCGAGTACCAACTGGGAGCGGCGTATTTTCTGAAACTCAAAGACTATGACGGCGATTTCCAAAAGCTTTGGGACCATAATATCAATCCGCTTCTCAGGGAGTACCTCCGGTGTATGCCGGATAGAGAAGAAAAAATGCAGAAGTTGTACGATGCATGGCAAGGAAAAATATCTCCAAAACCGAACAAATAAAGCAGGTTTATCAAAGAGTCACGGGACCCGGATCGGCAACGGCCTCATCTCCTCGTATTTTTCCAAAAAGAAGAACTCCATATGGCATCTCAAATCAAACTGATTTCTCTTACGGAAAACAGTTCCAAAGGGCTGGCCCCTAAAGACATAGGATTCAATCTGTCCGACAAGGACAAAAAACAACTGAGAAAGTATTCCGGGACACCGATTCAGGATCTGCTCGAGAAGGAACCGGAGCTTCTGGTATTTCCCAAAGACCTCAATGAATATGGTGAAAAATGGTCCAAAGACTCCTATCTGTTTCATTATGATGAAGGAAAAGACGGCAAAATAGGAACGAAACACTTTGTCGGTTTTTTCGGCATCGGTTCTTTGCATTTTCAAATCCAATCAAAATTCGACGAGGATAATCCGAAGCAGTTCTTTCTGTATTCCATGCTTCAACGCATATTACATGTCTATATGCTTAATATGCCAACTCATTCCGATTCGGAGCCGATTTGGGATATTCTATTCTTTCTGTTCCCGGACTATTTGAAACGGGCTCTCCGTCAGGGGATCTTCCGCACATACCGTACATTTGAACGAAATGATGACCATGTCCGCGGAACGATTGACATCCTTCGAAATCTCCGCCTCAATACTCCGTTTTCCGGCAAAATCATCTATCGAGCGCGGGAATATTCCGGGAACAACTATCTCACCCATTTGATTCGTCACACCATAGAGGTGCTGCAAAACAATCCGCTGGCATCCGGTCTTCTGACTGCCAATGAAGAAATCCGCACAGCAGTCAGAACGATTATTGAACTCACCCCGGATTTCAGCCGATGCGATTTATCAAAAGTGATTGCAAAAAATCTTCGTCCTTTATGTCATCCATACTATACGGAATACTCCGGACTCCAAAGCCTTTGCCTGAAAATCCTGCGTCACGAACGGATCACCTATGGCCAAACCAGAGACCGAATCTCCGGCGTCGTATTCCGGGCGGATAATCTTTGGGAAAGATATCTGGCGGAAGTGCTTGCCGAGGCGGATTGCGGAATCCGGCATGGAGAACCCAACAGCACGGATCCTTCCAAGGCGATCCCGATCTACCAGAACCAAAAGGCCCCCGGATGGATTACACCGGATTTCTTCACCGAGAAGGTTGTAATGGATGCAAAGTATAAGGATATTTCGACAGACAATCCGTCACATATCACAACAAAAATGGAAGATCGGGCCCAACTGATAACCTATCTTCATATCCATCAAGCAGATGCAGGATTCCTGATCTGTCCGTCCAACAAAGTGAAGAAAACTCAAATTCTGTATGAATACGGTGGGAGCGGCATCCTGAACGGCGGCGGCATCATTGGCATCATCCTGTTCGCCATCCCGGAAAAGGCCACTTCCTTCGCCGACTTCCAGAATGAAATCAGAAAATCGGAAGAAGATTTGATATCCATCGTAAGAGATCAAGTCAAAAAGACCCGTCCCGTTCCCGCGACAACAGGAAAAACGGACTAACGTTTCTTTCCCGGTATAAGGGGACTGAAATCAGACTGCCGTTCTCCCGCGGTCAACACGATGCAAACATCAAGGATCACCCCAGCGCCACGTCAAGCGCCATCATCAGGGAGAATCCCGCGGCGAACGAAACGACACCCGTGTCGGAATGCCTGCCCGCGGACATTTCGGGAATCAGCTCCTCCACCACCACATAGAGCATCGCACCAGCGGCGAAACTCAGCAGATACGGCATGGCAGGGACGATGATGCCCGCGGCGGCAACCGTCAAGGCCCCGAAAACCGGCTCCACGACGCCGGACAGTCCGCCGTACAGAAACGACTTCCCTTTGCTTTTCCCTTCGAAGTGAAGCGGCATGGAAATGATCGCCCCTTCCGGGAAATTCTGAATGGCGATGCCGAGCGACAGCGCAAGCGCGCCGCCGGCCGTGATCTCAGCCGAACCGGCGAGAACTCCGGCATAGACCGCACCCACGGCCATGCCCTCCGGGATATTGTGAAGCGTTACGGCAAGCACCATTTTCGCCGTGCGCGACAGGCGGCTTTCCGGCCCTTCGGCGCGGGTCGTGTTCCGGTGCAGGTGCGGCGTCAGGTGGTCCAGCAGCAGAAGGAACATGATCCCGAGCAGAAATCCGGCTACGGCGGGAAGGAACGAGAGCCGTCCCATATGATCGGACTGCTCCATGGCAGGGATCAGCAGGCTCCAGACGGACGCCGCCACCATCACGCCCGCGGCGAACCCGGTCATGACGCGCTGCAGCGTGTCGCTCAATGCCCGCCTCAGGAAAAAAACGCAGGCCGCACCCCCGACCGTCCCGGCGAACGGGATCATCAGCCCCAAAACGATATCCTTCATATCCAACGCTCCTTTATTTTCCTTTTCCGGTTTTAATATAGCACGGTTCCACCCGGAAAACAACCCCGGCATGCGGAAACCCGTCCCGGAACAGCCTTTTCCGAATCGAATGGCTCCCGCCCGCCGCAAAGGAGAAACGGATGGTTCTCCCGCTAAGAACGAGGCGCAAAGGTTCAGCGCCGCAGGAAATCCAGCACGGCCCGGTTGAATTCCTTCGGATGCCTGCTCGCGATGAAATGGTCTCCCTTCACGAAAACAAGCTCGGCGTCCGGGATATGCTCCGCGATCATCCGGGTATGTGCCTCCCGGATCATATCGCGCGTCCCGGCGATGACCAGTGTCCTTGCCCGGATCCCGGCAAGCTCTTCCGGCGACAAATCCGGTTCGTTCACCATCAGACCGAGCATCTCCGCATTCCGTCTGGCGGAATCGCTTCTGCCGGAGAAAGCCCTGGCAATCCTGTATCCGATCTCAATCGGGATCTGGATGCGTCTTTTTACGCCGCCCGCGTTCAGGTTCGCGCCGTTCAGGACCAGCCTGTCCACCCGGCCGGGATGCCGCATGGCGAAAACCATCGCGATATTCCCGCCATCCGAAAAACCGAGAAGGTGGGCTTTCCCGATCCGGTGCGCATCCATGAATCCGAGCAGATCGTCGGCGAACTGCCGTATCGTAAAAGGCTTTTCGCCCCGCGGCGTCCTGCCGTGCCCTCTGGTGTCGACAGCATATACATGGTACAGTTCGGAGAACTCGTCCATCTGCCCTTTGAAGTAGCCGGAATCGGCGCCGTTCCCGTGAAGCAGGACGACGGCCCTTCCCGTTCCCTTTTCCACATAAAAATGCTCGATATCCATAAAGACTCCGTTCCCCGTTTCACTGTCTCCGCACGGAATAATATAGCACCCTTTTGACGAAAAACAATCGGACACGTCTTTTGAACGGGCGGCAGATATCCCTGAAAACAAGAAGATCGCACCCGTCGAAACAGACCGGGCATGAAAGATCAGAGAAACTTGCCTGTGCGGCTTTCCCTGCACCGCCGGATCTCGTCCGGCGTGCCACATGCGACGATCCTGCCGCCGGCCTCGCCGCCGCCCGGCCCCATGTCAACGACATAATCCGCGTTGCGGATGACGTCCAGGTCATGTTCGATCACGACGACCGTCGCGCCGCGGTCGATCAGCTTCTGGAACACGTCCAGCAGAGTCTGGACGTCCAGCGGATGCAGCCCGATCGTCGGTTCGTCGAACACGAACAATGCGTCGGCCTGGCCGCGTCCGATCTCGCCGGAGAGTTTCAGCCGCTGCGCCTCGCCGCCGGACAGGCTCGGCGTTTCCTCGCCCAGCGTCAAGTAGCCGAGGCCGAGGTCGTCGAGCGTCCGCAGGCGGTCGCGGACCAGTTTCATGTCCCCGCAGAACGCCAACGCGGAACGGATATCCATGTCCATCAGCTCCGGCATGGTGCGCGATTCGCCGTTCTTCCCGGCGAGATGTACCGCACCCGCCTCCTTCCCGTAGCGCGAGCCGCGGCAGGAAGGACACGGGATATCCACGTCCGGCAGGAATTGCACGTCGAGATTGATCTCGCCCGTGCCGTCGCAGACCGGACAGCGGAGTTTTCCGGTGTTGTAGCTGAAATCGCCCGCCTTGAACCCGTGCGCTTTCGCATCGGGCGTACGGGCGAATATCTTCCGCAGTTCGTCGTGGACGTTCGCATAGGTCGCCACGGTCGACCGCACGTTGATCCCGATGGGCGTGGCGTCGATGAGCTTGACCTGGCGGATGCCGTCCGGTTCGATCTTCGCGACGTGGTCAGGCAGCCTGCCCTGCCCCGTGACGGCCTCCAGCGCGGGGATCAGGCTCTCCAGGATCAGCGTGGTCTTGCCGGATCCGGATACCCCGGTCACGACCGTGAGCCGTCCTTTCGGGATGTCCACGGACAGCGGCTTCACGGTATGGATCCGCTTCGTTTCCAGGTGGATCCGTCCGTCTCCAAACAGCGCGCCTTCGGATTTCCGCCGGGTCAGTTTCGCGCGTCCAGTCAGGAACGGCGCGATTTTGGAGTCTTCGGAGTGCAGGACCGTTTCGAGCGGCCCCTCGGCAATCACACGTCCGCCGTCCGCGCCCGCGCCGGGTCCCATTTCGACGAGATAGTCCGCCTCGGACAGGATCTGCGTGTCGTGATCGACCAGGATCACGGAATTCCCGTCGGCGATGAGGTCGCGCATGACGCCCTTCAGTCCCTCGATATTCGCCGGATGCAGCCCGATGCTCGGCTCGTCCAACACATACAGCACGCCGGTCGTGCGGTTGCGGACGGCGCGCGCCAGCTGCATGCGCTGGCGTTCGCCGGTGGAGAGCGTGGAGGCTGCACGGTCGAGCGTGAGGTAGTCCAGGCCGAGGTCGATCAGGCGTTTTGCGGCGGAGAAGAACGAGTCGCAAATGCTTTCCGCCATCGAGCGCATCGGCTCCGGCAGGGAACCCGGGACCCCCTCTACCCAGGTCATCAGGTCGAGCAGCGTCATCCGGCACACGTCTGCAAGAGAGATTCCGCGCAGACGCGGCGCGCGCGCCTTGTCCGACAGCCTCGAGCCGCCGCATTCCGGGCACACGCTCTGGCGCAGGAACTTCTCCACGCGCTTCATGCCGTTTTCGTCCTTGACCTTCGCGAGGGCGTTCTCCACGGTGTACGTCGCGTTGAAATAGGTGAAATCCATCTCGCCCGCCGCGCCGTTGGTACGGTTCTGGTAGATCATGTGCTGTTTGACCGGAGGCCCGTGGAAGACGATGTCGCGTTCCTTTTCGGTCAACTCCCGGAACGGCACGTCGGTCCGCACGCCGAGTTCGCGCGCGATGTCCTTCATCAGCGACCACATCAGCGTCTGCCACGGTCGCACCGCGCCTTCGTCGATCGTGAGCGATTCGTCCGGCACCAGCGTGGATTCGTCCACCACATTCACGATGCCCGTCCCGTCGCAGTTCCGGCATGCGCCCTGGCTGTTGAACGCCAGTTCCTCCGCGCCCGGCGGGAAGAACTTCGCGCCGCACTTCGGGCAGACCAGCTCCTGTTCCGCCGCGACCGCCAGCGTCGGCGGATGGTAATGCCCGTTCGGGCAGCGGTGGCAGGCGAGACGCGAGAACATCAGGCGCAGGCTGTTGAGCAGTTCCGTCCCCGTGCCGAACGTGCTTCGGATGCCCGGCACGCCCGGCCGCTGATGCAGAGCCAGGGCCGCCGGGACATACAGCACGTCGTCCACCTGCGCCTTCGCCGCCTGCGTCATGCGCCGCCGCGTGTAGGTCGACAGGGATTCCAGGTAGCGGCGCGATCCTTCGGCGTACAGCACGCCCAGCGCGAGCGACGATTTGCCGGACCCGGACACGCCCGCGATCCCGACGATACGGTAAAGCGGGATCTCGACGTCAATATTCTTCAAGTTATGAACGCGCGCCCCGCGCACCACCATTCTGTCCTGCATCCGGGCTCTCCTGTGTTTTCCGTTCAGAAATATCGCTATAATGTACTTCCGGTTACGCGAAAATGCAATCCGTGACAGCCGGAAAAACGCGGATTTGCGTTTCGTGCCGCGCGCCCCCGGACCGCCCGGCTGCGATCCGCCTCCCGGAAATAACTTCTTTCCCGCTTGATTTTCGTCTGAAGTCTGCTATAGTAACCTGTAACGTTTCGCACGCATCAACAATCCAACAGAAACACTCCGCCCGCCCGGGCGGGATTTCGGCAAGGAGCTCCATCATGGCCCAACAGAGAAAGCCGCTCATCACCCACATGTTCACCGCGGACCCGTCCGCACACGTCTTCAACGACAAGATCTACATCTATCCGTCACATGACATTCCGCACGACGGCGAGGACAACGACAACGGCGACGAATACCAGATGGAGGATTACCACGTCTTCCGCATGGACGACGAGACAAGCGATCCGGTCGACTGCGGCCTCGCGCTGTCGCAGTACGACGTGCCGTGGGTCAGCACGCAGATGTGGGCGCCGGACGTCGCGTTCAAAAACGGCAAATACTACCTCGTCTTCCCCGCCCGCGACAAGGACGGCAATTTCCGCCTCGGCATCGCCATCAGCGACAAGCCGGAAGGCCCATTCGCGCCCGAACCGGAATGCATCAAGGGCAGCTTCAGCATCGATCCGTGTGCGTTCCCGGACGACGACGGCAAAGTCTACATGTGCTTCGGCGGCCTCTGGGGCGGCCAGCTCGAAAAATACCGTACCGGCAAGTTCGATCCGAACGGCACGGAGCCGGGAAAGGCCGAAAACGCCGTCTGCCCGAAGATCGCCCTCATGAAAGACAACATGCTGGAATTCGCCGAGACGCCCCGCGACATCGTGATCCTGGACGAAAACGGCGAGCCGATCAAGGCGGGCGACGAGGACCGCCGCTACTTCGAGGATCCCTGGCTGTACAAGTACAACGGAAAATACTATTTCACCTATTCCACGGGCACGACCCACTACATCGTCTACGCCGTGGCGGACAATCCCTACGGCCCGTACACCTATCAGGGACGCATCCTGGAGCCCGTGCTCGGCTGGACCACGCACCACTCCATCCTGCAGTATCACGGCAAGTGGTACCTCTTCTACCACGACTGCGAACTCTCGAACGGCATCAACCACAGACGCAACGTGAAGTTCACCGAGCTGAACTACGACGCGTCGGGCAGGATCATAACCATCTTCCCCTACAAGTGATCCGCACAGTCTGACAAGCTCAATTCGGGCGGGCCGCCGACACCGGACGGGTCCGCCCGTTTTTTTCTGTTCCGCTCCCCCGAACAAACGGCAGAATGCCGCCCGCCTCCCCCGCTTCGGAGCAGCCTTATTTCCTTTTTTTCGGGGCGGGAAGCTCGTCGAACATGGCAAGGAACAGGGTGCGGAGGAATTCTCCGTCGTCCACATCCTCCACCAGAATCATTTCCTTCGCGCCCTCGTACGGCAGCTCGCGCGGCGCGTCCGGCAGGAGGGAACACGCGGCGGGAACCGGTTTGACAAGCAGGCGGTCATCATAAATGCCGCCGACGATCCTGCCCCGGAAATACAGGATGTATTCACCCATCATCTTGCGCCAGGAGACCCCGTCCAGCCCGGAAAGCTGGTCCAGAACAAATGTCAGGTATTCTCTGCCGGAAGCCATAAGATTCCGCCTTCATTCCATTCCGGGAACTCCGAATGCCCGGCTCCGGATTACTGCTTCTGATCGATGAACTCGAATTTGACCGTCCGGCGCAGCGCCTCCGGCATGTCGAACGGAGGCGTGAATCCGGATTTCTGCATCTTCTCGGAGGAGAAGACCGTCTGGGCGCAGAATTTCTTCACACGGATCGAGCTGATCGGGAAATTGCGGCGCGTGATGAAGGCCAGGACATCGAAGCAGTAGCCGCCGAGAAGCCCCAGCCAGTACGGGAGCGAGACCGGAGGCAGTTTCTTCTCCATGATCTTTTCGAAGCCGTTGACCAGGTCGTTCATGTCGTAATCGGGCTTGTCGATGTAATTGTACACGGAATAGGGCTGTTTGTTTTCCTCGACGTTCCATTTGAGGAATGCGACCACGTTTCCAACATAGGCCATGGACTTCCGGTTTTTGCCGTTGCCGACCATCATGAAACGGCCGGAGGCAAGCTGCCGGAAGAGGTTGTAGACGTTGCCGCGGTTGCGTTCGCCGAAGATCACGGTCGGACGGATCACATGCAGCATGTTCTGCGGATCGGCTTTCTGCCATTTTTCATACACGGCCTCGGCAAGAAGCTTGGTCCTGCCGTATTCGTTGAAAGGATGCTTCGGCGCATCCTCGTCGTATTCGTACTCCGGAAAACCGTAGATCGCAACGGAGGACGTAAAGACGATCAGGCGGATCCCAAGCTCCGTCGCAATCTTGCAGACATGCTCGGCGCCCTCGACGTTGTTGCGCGTGTAGAGAGACAGCGGCCGGACATCGTCGCGGTGAGATGCGGCGAGGTTAATGATGCAGTCCTGTCCCTTCATGACGGCGCGCAGATCGTCGTCGACGCAGACGTCGCAGTGCGTCCAGAGTTCGGGATACGTCTCGCTCCGCACCAGGTCGCCGATGGTGACCTGATGATCCTTCTTCAGGATTTCAACCAAGCGCGTCCCGACGAACCCGCTTCCGCCTAAGATCAGAATATTCACAGAAAACCGCGTCCTGTTCGATGATTGTTTCAGGTTTCAGGAAAGGACTCCGACCGCACATCCGATACGCCCGGAAGGCGCATCCGGCAGGTCCGGTCCACGTTCGAAAGCGGCACGCAGCCGCATGAAAACCGGATAAATAATATATCCTTGATTCAAAAGAAAATCAAATGGTTTCCTTCTAAAAACAGGAAAAAGAAACACATCCACCGCGATGTCGGGGACGCAGGCGGCATTCTCATATCAATTCAAATCCGCCGCTTTTTTCACGGGGATGATGAGGCCGCATTCGTAATCCGGGGCGGCGGGGTTTCCGGGGGCGTAGCTCTCGATGTTGATGCCGAATTCCCGATACTCAGGGTGGTCTTTCAGCCAGCCATTGTACGCAACGGCGTAAAGGTCCTGAAGCGATTTCGGCAGGGCGCCCCTGCAGCGGAACTCCGCCCAGTCGGATTCGGGAAGCGTCAGGAGCTTCATGCCTTCCGGGACGGAGCCGCCCATGTATTCGCCGCAGATCATGTATTCGAAAGCGCCGTCCCGCCCCTCGCTTTTCAGGCAGCGGCAGACGGCGTACTGGCCGATGCGGTTGTCAAGCACGGCCTGTTCCTCCGGCGTTTCCGGCTTCATGGTCCGCAGCAGACGTTCGAAACGCCGCGCGTACTGTTCGTTCCAGAATTCCGGGCATTTCCGGAAGCCTTCCTCGTTCCTGATGACGATGGAATAGCCGATGAATGTAAAATCCTTGTGATGGCTGACAACGGGCCGGATTTCCATGATTTGTTTCCTTCCTGAGTTTACGGGACCATTTTTTATACAATATAAATCTACCGCCTGCCGGACGTTTTGTCAAACCGGAACGGCCTTTCTCCTCAAAAAAAACGATCGGAAGAGGAAGTCTTTTACATTTTTTGTCAACCTGCCAAGTTTTTGTAAAACTTTTTCCGCCGTCTTCTCCGTTCATCCCGCCTGAAAAAACACTTTGGCACGGGATGTGCTAACCGTTCCGGCGTAACCTCAAAATCCTTTCAGGAGAAACACGACATGAAACTGATCATCGCGTACATCCAGCCCGACCGGCTGAATCCCGTCAAGCAGGCGCTTTACGCCCGCAGCATCTTCAAAATCTCCGTCACGAACGCACTCGGCTGCGGCCAGCAGCGCGGCTATGTCCATATGTGGCGCGGCGCCCTTCAGGAGGTCAACCTGCTGAAGAAGGTCCGCCTGGCGATCGCGGTCAACGACGAGTTCGTCGAGACCACCATCGAAGGCATCTGCGAAGGCGCGCGCACGGGCCACATCGGCGACGGCAAGATCTTCGTCCTGCCCATGGACGAGTGCATCCGCATCCGCACGGGCGAACGCGGCAGCGAGGCAATCGGATAACCCTGCAACATCGGAAAGGAATTCACTATGAACAAGATGATGACAGCGGCTCTGATGAGCCTCGTTTTTGTTGGAATGTGCGCAGGCGCAGAAGAAGCGGCCGAAGCCGTCGCCGAAGTGACCGTGGCAGCCGAAACCGTTACGGAAACGGCAGCACCCGCCGCCTCGACCGCCGACCTGGCGATGTTCGCGGTCAATAACCTGTGGGTCATGGCCGGCGGCATGCTGGTCTTCCTGATGCACCTCGGATTCGCGTGCGTCGAGTCCGGTCTCGCCCGCGCCAAGAACTGCAACAACATCCTTTTCAAGAACACCATGACCCCGGCCATCGGGTTTCTTTCGTACGCCGTCTGCGGCTTCGCGCTGATGTATCCCGGGGTGCACTGGCTCTGGGAAAACTGGTTCGGTTTTGCCGGATTCGGCCTGCATCTGCCTGCGGGCGATCCGATTGCGTACCACAACGGCGAGTTCACATACTGGACGGACTTCTTCTTCCAGGGGATGTTCGCCGCGACCGCCGCGACCATCGTGTCCGGCGCCGTGGCCGAACGCGTGAAACTGAGCAGCTACCTGATCTTCACAGCGATCTACGTTTCGGTCGTGTACCCGATCGTCGGCTCCTGGGGATGGGGCGGCGGCTGGCTCGACTCGCTTCATTTCCACGACTTCGCCGGCTCCACGTTCGTGCACAGCGTCGGCGGCTGGGCCGCGCTCTCCGGCGTGATCCTGCTCGGACCGCGCATCGGCAAGTACGTCGACGGCAAGGTGATGCCCATCATGGGCCACAACATGCCGCTCGTCACCATCGGCGTCTTCCTGCTCTGGCTCGGCTGGTTCGGGTTCAACGGCGCGTCCGCCCTGAACGCCGATCCGCAGAAGGTCAGTCTCGTGCTCGTGAACACCATGATCGCGGCCAGCGCGGCGGTCGTCTCCAGCATGCTCACAAGCCGGATCATGCTGCACCACCCCGACCTCTCCATGACCATGAACGGCTGTCTGGCAGGTCTCGTGGGCGTGACCGCCGGTGCGGACTGCGTGAGCGTCGGCTCGGCCGTCATCATCGGCCTCATCGCCGGCATCATCGTGGTCCCCGCGGTCGTGATCTTCGACCGGCTTCATCTCGACGACCCGGTCGGCGCGCTCTCCGTCCACCTGGTGAACGGCGTCTGGGGCACGCTCGCGGTCGGCATCTTCTCCGTCGTGCCGGAGTACACGTTCAAGGTGCAGCTCCTCGGCGCCGTGGTCATCGGCGCGGTCTCTTTCATCTCCTCCTTCGCGATCTTCTTCGCGCTGAAGAAAATCGCCGGCATCCGCGTCTCCGAGGAGGAAGAACTCCGCGGCCTCGATCTCTGCGAACACGGCGGCGAAGCCTATCCCGGATTCCAGTTCTTCGTCAACATGTAAGGAGGACAAGTCCTCCACTGAAGCAGTGCCCGGCTTTGCTCGGGCACACACGAAGTGTGACAATACAGTGCCCGGCTACGCTCGGGCTCAAGAAAAACCAAAGAGTACCCCCTCGCCCCGATCCGTTCCCATGCGGACCGGGGCTTTTTTCCTTTTCACGCCAACCTTACTTTTTCCTGAATTCCTCTTCGAATACACTTACAATTATATGTATCCAGGACAAAAAAGAATTGTCCTGAGCTTGAAAACGCGAGCAGATTGTGATAATGTTTTTTAATCATTATCGAACCGCAAAACAATTACAACAAAAGGAACTTGAATATGCCCGAAAACAAGAAGACAAACTCCGATGAGGAGATCACCGCTCCAAGAGGCACTACAAAGGCGGAAACCGGCGAGACGAACCGGACGAAAGAGAAAGAAAGTAAAACGGAAGCAACACCGGAAAAACCTTCTTTGGGAGAATATATTTTCAGAATATTTACATCTCTTGATGAAGACAATCAGAAAGCGACGCAAAAGGCTATTTCGGACTGCATATCCTTTGCGATGGAACGCCACAGTGATATTTTCAAAAAGTATCACGTTCTGATTCAATTCGATGACACCACTATGAAACGTGTGGATGCAGATAACATTTACGCTTCCCTGAAACACTGGTCTCCGGAAAGCAAAAAGGATATTTTACTGGTTTTATACTCTTTCGGAGGCAGTATTGCTTCTGCATATCTGATCAGCAAACTATGCCGGGAATTCACGGCGAAGAAATTTGTGGTCGCCGTCCCCCGTCAGGCTAAGTCTGCGGCAACCTTGATTTGCTGCGGCGCCGATGAAATCCATATGGGAAGCTTAAGCGAACTGGGGCCGATCGATCCGCAAATCAACAAACTGCCGGCGCTCGGGCTGAAAAACTCGATAAAGCAAATCGCCGAGACCTCTTCCCAATATCCCAGCACGAATTCTCTCTTTGCGGAATATCTGGCAAAAACCATAACCCCGATAGACTTGGGCTATTATGACCGAATCGTCGAATCAGCTTCCCAATATGCTCAGAGATTGCTGGAGAAACGCTGCAACAAGCTTGCTCCCGACATAATCAAGAAGACGGCCGACCATCTGGTCTACGACTATAACGATCATGGTTTTGTAATCGACAAAGGAGAAGCAAAAAAAATCTTCGGCGCAGATGTGATTAAAATCGATTCGCTTGAATACGTTTTCTCCAACGATGTTTATTCTCTTCTTTCCATGATATCGAATATCTGCGAAGACAAGTACAAGTTCTATTTTATCGGCAGTTGTGATCTGCCGGATTCCGTTGGCCTTCTTCCCAGAAAAAAATGCTGATTCACGCCCGCAGACCGAAAGATTTTTTTTGTGTCTGACACAAAAAGACCGGATCCGCGAGGAACCGGTCTTTTGATTTTTTGATTCGTTCGAGTCGGGGGGATCAGAACATCCCGGGGCCGAAGCCGCCGCCGAAACCGCCCATGCCGGGACCGCCGCCGAAGCCGCCCATGCCGGGGCCCATTGCCATGCCGTTGTCAAAGCCCATGCCGGAGCCGAAGCCGCCATTGAATTCCACCGGGGGCATCGGGAAGGAGTTCATGTCCGGAGCGGGAGCCATGTTGCGCTGAGCGGAAGCCGTCGCAGCCTTCTCCGCCTTTTTCGCCTTGCGGGCTTCGGCGCGTTCGGCGCGGCGTTCCGCGGCGCTGACGCGCTTCGCTTCGGACTCGCTGATGGTGCTCGTCTTGGCGGTCGACGCATCCACCGGAGGCATGATCTTGGTGAGGGCGAAAAGCAGAATCGGAAGCATGGCGATGACCAGGACGATCAGAGTCGTGGAGTTCAGTCTGGAACCGTTCTTTTGCGTATTGGTAAAGCTCGTGTTGTTCATGTCGGCGTCTCCTTGTTTTCAGGCGTTTTGTTTTGTATCGCTTCTGATCAATTAACGCTCCTTCCCGCGCTTTTATTGTGCCGGATCAAGAAAAAAAACAAAAGAGAGCCGTTCCTTCGCGTGCGTGATAATAAATAGGAATATGGCGAAAAATACGAAAAAAAGATGAGAATCACGGTTGACTTATGCGGAAAACGGGTGTAAAGTAATAGCATTATGAAAACTTACGCGAACAAATCCCTTTGCTCCTGCTGGTGGTGCTGGTGGTAATTCCGCCAGGGCTGGATTGTTTGCATCCTCTGAAAACAGAATCGCATGGCGGATCAATCAGGTGATTGACCCGCTTTCTTTTCAAGACCGCATCCGGACCTGACAAACGGGATGCGGTTTTCTTTTTTCGGCTCAAATCAACTCAAATACCAAACATAAAACACAAAACGACAGGAGAAACTATGAAAGAAACAACTCTGGAGGAATTCCGGAAGCTTGCGGAGCACGGCGAAGTCGTGCCGGTCTGCCGCGAGATCCCCGGCGACATGGACACGCCCGTGTCCGTGCTTGGACGCTTCGTGCAGGACGACTGCATCGCGCTGCTGGAAAGCGTGGAGGGCGGCGAAAACCTCGGCCGCTACTCGTTCCTCGGCGTGAACCCGTACGGGATCTTCACGGTCGAAGACGGCATGCCGTACCTGGAAATGCACGGCGAACGCCGCGCGCTGGAATTCGAAGGGAACCCGCTGAACGCCCTCCGCGGCATCATCGGGAAGAAGAAAGTTGCACACGATCCTGAGCTCCCGCCCCTGCCGGGCGGCGCGATCGGGCGTCTGGACTACGAGGCCGCCGGGCTTTTCGAAGAACTGCCCGCGCCGAAGAAAGCCGTCCGCGGCCCGGTCTGCGCGTTCATGCTCACGAACGAGATCATCGCGTTCGACAACAAGCAGCACACGATCAAAGTGGTGGTGAACGTGGAACCGGGTCATTTCTCCTCGGTCGAAGAAGCCTACGCAAGCGCAACGCACCGGATCGCCGCGATCATCGACAAGATCTGCCGCCGGTCTTCGGCATACCCTGAATCAGGGTCCGGCACACATGTGGAGCTGAAGCCGGAAATGACGCACGACGCGTTCATTGAGATGGTGAAGAAGGCGAAACACTGCATCGTGGAGGGCGAGGTGATCCAGGTCGTGCCGTCGCAGGCGTTCTCCGCGGAATCCGACATCCCGCCGTTCAGCATCTACCGCGCGCTCCGCCTCATCAACCCCTCGCCGTACATGTTCTATCTGAAGCTCGGCGGCAACATCCTGATCGGATCCTCGCCCGAGACGCTGGTGAAGCTCGAAAACGGCGTTTCCCTGGTGCGTCCGATCGCCGGGACGCGTCCGCGCGGCGACACGCCCGAAAAGGACGTCGCGCTGGAGAAATCGCTCATCGCCGATGAAAAGGAACGCGCGGAACACCTGATGCTTGTCGACCTCGGGCGCAACGACATCGGACGCACCGCGAAGCCGGGCAGCGTGCTGGTCGCCGACTTCATGCACGTGGAACGCTATTCGCATGTGATGCACCTGGTCAGCAGCGTGGAGGGACAGATCCGCGACGACCGCGACGCGTTCGACCTCGTTTCGACCGCGTTCCCCGCGGGCACGCTCAGCGGCGCCCCGAAGATCCGCGCCATGGAGATCATTCATGAGCTCGAACCCGGTCCGCGCGGCTTCTACGGCGGGGCGGTCGGGTATTTCAGCACGGACGGAAACATGGACCTTGCGATCACGATCCGCACGATCGAGGTGCGCGGAAGCAGGATCAAGGTACAGGCCGGATGCGGCATCGTGGCCGACTCCGTGCCGGAGATGGAATATCAGGAAACACTGAACAAGGCGCGTGCGCTCTTCAAAGCCGTGGAATTCGCGCAGAAAGGCCTGAAATAATGATCTTCATGCTTGACAATTACGATTCGTTCACCTATAATCTGGTGCACATGCTCGCGAAGACCGGCCAGCAGATCGTCGTGAAGCGCAACCGCGACGTCACGCCCGCCGAAGTCCTCGAAATGAACCCGCAGGCGATTATCCTGTCGCCCGGCCCGGGCCGTCCGCAGACCGCCGGGTGCATGATGGACCTGATCGCCGCCGCCGCGGGCAAGGTCCCGATGCTGGGCGTCTGCCTCGGCCATCAGGCGATCGGCGCGCATTTCGGCGCGGAGGTCGTCCACGCGAAATCCATCATGCACGGCAAGACCTCGGCCATCCGCCACGACGGACAGGGCCTTTTTGCCGGGCTTCCCCAGGAATTCCTCGCCGTGCGGTATCATTCGCTGGCTCTCCTCGCGTCGAGCATCCCGGAGAACATGACCGTGTCCGCGAAGACGGACGACGGCGAGATCATGGGCGTCCGGGTCCGGCCGGAAGGCGGCGCGGTCATCGAGGGCATCCAGTACCACCCCGAATCCATCATGAGCGAATTCGGACTGAAGCAGATCAACAACTTCTTACGGGAGGCGGGAATCTTATGCTGAACGAAGCGTTGAAAAAAGTCATGGCCGGCGGCGTGCTGACCGAAACGGAAAGCGCCGCAATGGTCGAAGCAATCGCAAACGGAGAAAACCAGGCCGCGGCCGCGGGACTTCTCGCCTCGCTCGCCCTGCGCGGCGAAAGCGTGTCGGAAATGACCGGTGCCGCCGGATTCCTGCGCGACCACATGCTCGGCGTGGACGCCGGCGACTGCGCGGATATCGTGGGCACCGGCGGCGACGGCGGACGCTCCTTCAACATCTCGACCACGGCGGCGTTCGTGGCAGCGGGTGCGGGCGTCCGCATGGCGAAGCACGGCAACCGCGCGGTCTCCGGCAAATGCGGTGCAGCCGACGTGCTGGAAGAGCTCGGCGTGAAGCTGAACGACACGCCGGAATCGCTGGCGCAAAGCATCCGCAACAACGGCATCGCGTTCCTCTTCGCGCGGAATCTCCACCCCGTGATGGCGAAGGTCGCCCCTCTGCGCCGCGACCTCGGAATCCGCACGGTCTTCAACCTCGTCGGCCCTCTCGCAAATCCCGCAAAGGCAGTCTACATGGTGGTCGGCGTCTACCACGAACGCCTCGTCCTGCCGTTTGCCGAAGTCCTGCGGAATCTGGGCGTGCGGAACGGTTTCGTGGTTCACAGCGAGGACGGCCTCGACGAAATCTCCAGCCTGGCGGTCACGCATGCCGCCGTGCTCTCGCCGGACGGGATCCGCGAGATCGTCATCAATCCGAAAGAAATCCTGGACGATCCCGCGCTGTGCGTAGGGTCCCTCGCGGGCGGAGACAAGACGGAAAATGCCCGCATCCTGATGGACGTGCTGTCCGGCCGCGACCATACAGCCAGGCGCGGGGCCGTGCTCCTGAACGCCGCCGCCATCATCTGCGCCGCCGGGCTGGGCGACTCCATCCAGTCGTGCATCCCGCTCGCGGCGCAATCCATCGATTCCGGCGCGGCGCTGGACAAGCTCCGGAGGATCAGAGCATGAACAGTATCCTGAACGAAATCGTGACGCGGAACCGCGCCGCGCTTGAGGCGAAAAAACAGGACATGCCGTTCGATGCGGTCGCCGCGCTGGCGTCGGAAGCGCCGGAACGCCCGAGCTTCGCGGAAGCCTTTCGCGGCCCCGGAATCCATGTAATCGCCGAACTGAAAAAGGCATCACCGTCGAAGGGACTGATTCGCGAAGACCTGAACGTGCCCGTGCTGGCGGGATCGCTGAAGGACGCCGGAGCCGCTGCGCTGTCCGTGCTGACCGAGCCGTTTTACTTCAAAGGCGGACTGGAAAACCTGAGGCTGGCCGCGGAAACGGTCTCCATCCCGCTTCTGCGGAAGGACTTCATCTTCGACCCGTATCAAATCCTTGAGGCAAAAGCGTACGGCGCGTCCGCGATCCTGCTGATCGCCGCCATGCTGAACGCGGACGAGTTCAAACGCCTGCTGGATATCGCGCATCAATGCGGGCTCGCCGTGCTCGGGGAAGCCCACACGGAATCCGAACTGGAAGTCGCGTCGACCGCCGATCTGGTCGGCGTGAACGCCCGCGACCTGAAGACTTTTTCAACCTCGCTGGAACGTTCCGCGGAGTTGATCGCCAAGCTCAAATCCTGCGGAAAGCCGGTCATCGCCGAGAGCGCAGTCCGAACGCATGAAGACATCCTGATGCTTCAAAACGCGGGCGCATCGGGCTTTCTGATCGGCGAGACGCTGATGCGCGCCGCCGATCCCGGCGCGAAACTGAAGGAGCTGCTGCAATGCTCCTGAAGATCTGCGGAATCACGCGGACGGAGGACATGTCCGCGGCGGAACACGCCGGAGCCGATTACACGGGAATGATCCTGGTGCCCGGCACGCCGCGTTTCATCCCGCGCGAACGGATCCCCGGCCTCATGGCGGCGGCCCGCTGCAAAAAGGTTTTCGTCGTGCGCGACATGCCGCTGCCCGAGCTCAACGACCTGGTCGCGGAGTTCCGTCCTGACGCCGTCCAGCTCCACGGAAACGAATCCGCGGATTACGCGCTCGGCGTGACCGGCGCGGAAGTGTGGAAGGCGTTCAATCTGAGTTCGGAAGCCGCGCTTGCCGAGGCGGAAGCATTCCCCTGCACCGTTGTCGTGGCGGATTCCGGCGGAGGCACGGGACGCCCCTGCCGATGGGACCTCGCCGCACGCCTCGCCGCCGTCCGCACGATCTTCCTCGGCGGCGGGATCACCCCGGACAACGTGCGCGACGCTATCTCAGAAGTTCACCCCGCGGGGATCGACGTTTCCAGCGGCGTGGAGTCCACGCCCGGCGTCAAGGACCGCAACCTCATTCAAAAACTTGCAGAAAGGATTCAAATATGAACACACATTACGGCATCTACGGCGGCCAGTACGTCGCCGAGACCCTGACCGGGGCGCTCCGCGAACTGGAGAAAGCCTATTTCGACGCGAAACAGGACCCCTCGTTTCAGGCGGAACTCGACGACCTGCTCGAAAACTATGTGGGGCGCGAATCCCCGCTGTATTTCGCAAAACGCCTCACGGAGCATTGCGGCGGCGCACGCATCTACCTCAAACGCGAGGACCTGAACCACACCGGCGCGCACAAGGTCAACAACACCATCGGGCAGGCCCTGCTCGCCCGCCGCATGGGCAAGAAACGCCTGATCGCGGAGACCGGAGCCGGAATGCATGGCGTGGCCACGGCCACCGTCGCCGCGCTCTTCGGCATGGAGTGCGAAGTCTTCATGGGCGAGGTCGACGTGGCGCGACAGGCCCCGAACGTCGACCGCATGCACGCACTCGGTGCGAAGGTGCGCTCCATCAAGGAAGGTTCGCGTACGCTGAAGGACGCCATGAACGCCGCCCTCCGCGAATGGACCGCCACCAGCAGGGAAACGTTCTACCTGATCGGCACGGCCGCCGGACCGTATCCCTACCCCATGATCGTGAAGGATTTCCAGTCCGTCATCGGGAAGGAGACGCGCCGCCAGTGCCTCGACCGCCTCGGACGGCTCCCGGACGAGGTCGTCGCCTGCGTCGGCGGCGGCAGCAACGCCATCGGCATGTTCGCCGGATTCCTCGACGATCCCGGCGTGCGGCTGGTCGGCGCGGAGGCAGGCGGCCTCGGCATCGAATCCGGCATGCACGCGGCAAGCATCAACGGCGGCCGCGTGGGCATCCTGCACGGCATGAAGGCGTATTTCCTGCAGGACGCCAACGGGCAGATGCTGGACACCCATTCGGTCTCCGCCGGGCTGGACTACTCCGGCGTCGGCCCGGAACACTGTTTCCTCGCGGATTCGAAACGCGCGACTTATACCGTCGTCACCGACGAGGAGGCCGTGGCGGCGTTCGATCTGCTCTGCCGCCTGGAGGGCATCATCCCCGCGCTCGAAAGCTCGCACGCCGTGGCGCAGGCGGTCAAGGACGCGCCCGCGCTCGGCCCGGACGGCATCATCGTCGTCAACCTCTCCGGCCGCGGCGACAAGGACATGGACAACATCAAACAGTACAAGGTGAATCATGGACAGAATCTCTGATATTTTCGCATTGAAAAAGCCGCTCGTCGTGTTCACGACCGCCGGATACCCCGACCCCGCGCGCAGCGAAGAGGGCATCGCCGCCGCCATCGAAAACGGCGCGGACATCATCGAACTCGGCGTGCCGTTCTCCGACCCGATGGCGGACGGCCCGGTCATCGCAGCGGCCTCCCAGCAGACCGCCGAGCGCGGCTACAGCATCAACGACGTGCTCGCGCTCGCGGAGCGCATCCGTTCAAAATATCCCCGCGTCGGGATCATCCTCTTCAGCTACATGAACCCGATGCTGCATTACGGGTACGACGCCCTTTGCGCCGAACTCGCCCGCATCGGCGTGGACGGCATCCTGCCGGTCGATCTCCCGCTGGAGGAACGCGACGAACTGCTCGGTCCGTGCCGCGCGCACGGCCTGCACATGATCCCCCTGGTGTCGCCGCTGACCCCTCCGGAACGCATAAGCAAGATCGTGGACGGCATGACCGGATTCGTGTACTACATCAATGTCGCGGGCGTGACCGGAGCGCGTCGCGGGCTCCCCGCCGATTATCCGCAACTCATGAAACAGGTGAAGAGCTTGACCCCGCTTCCCGTGGCGTCCGGGTTCGGCATTGCCGACGCGGAGACCGCCGCGGAGGCGGCAAAATACGCGGACGGCGTGATCTCCGGTTCCGGCTTCGTGAAAGCCCTGAACTCCGGCGTGAAGGAAGCTGCGGAGTTTGTGCGGACGCTTTTCTCCGCGATCGATTGATCCCCGTTTTTGTCGGCAAAACAGAATATAGCCGTCTTTCCCTGCCCCATGCCCGGGAAGACGGCCTGATCTTCTCCGGCATTTCCGAACGCCGTTCCTGCCGAAGACGTCAATCGTTCCGAACTTGACAAAGAGCGCTTTTTATGCTATTGTAAGTATTCTTTTTTTTTATTCTTTTTCGGAAGGAATTTCGTTCTCTATGAAACTGATCGCGGACTGGATCAGCGCGCTTGATTCGTTCCTTTGGGGACCGCCTCTGCTGATCCTTCTTCTCGGGTGCCACGTCTTTCTGACTTTCTACCTGAAATTCATCCAGAGATTCGTCTTTCTCGGCATCAGACTGAGCATCAAAAACGACTCCGGCGCAAACGGAGACATTTCACAGTTCGGCGCACTCGCGATCGCACTTGCCGCTACGATCGGCACCGGCAACATCATCGGCGTCGGGACGGCCATCGTCTGCGGCGGCCCGGGCGCGGTCTTCTGGTGCTGGGTCTGCGGCATCTTCGGCATCGCGACCAAATACGCGGAAGGCGTACTCGCGATCAAATACCGCATCGTCGACGCGGACGGGATGATCCGCGGCGGCCCGATGTACGCGATCGAGCGCGGCATGAAGTGCAAATGGCTGGCGGTCCTCTTTTCCGCCTTCACCCTGCTGGCCTGCTGCGGAATCGGGAGCATGACGCAGAGCAACGCCGTGGCGGAGACGATTCATAAGACGTTTTCCGCGCCGATGTGGACGGTGGGCGCGGCCGAGGCACTGCTGATCCTGCTGGTCGTGATCGGCGGACTGAAATTCATTTCGAAAGTCTGCGGCGCACTTGTGCCAGCCATGGCATTCCTGTATGTGCTCGGATGCTTCATCATCATCGGACGCAACACTTCTGCCGTCCTGCCCGCGGTCCGGCTGATCCTGACGGATGCGTTCAGCACGAAAGCCGTCGGGGGCGGATTTCTCGGAGTGGCCATGATGACTGCGATCCGGTACGGCGTGGCGCGCGGGCTCTTCTCCAACGAATCCGGCATGGGCTCGGCGCCCCTGATCGCGGCCAGCGCGAAGACCACAAACCCCGTCCGGCAGGCGCTGATCTCGTCCACCGGGACGTTCTGGGACACCGTCTGCATCTGCGCGCTGACCGGGATCTCGCTGGTCTCCACTGCGCTGAAACTGGATCCGAATACCGATTTCTCGAAGTTCACCGCGCCGGAACTGGCATTCAACGCCTTTGAACGGATTCCGTACGCGGGAAAATACATCCTTTCCGTCTGCCTCTCCATTTTCGCCTACACCACGATTCTCGGCTGGTTCTGCTACGGACGCCAGGCGATCCACTACCTTGGCGGCAAATGCATGTTCCAGGTCTTCCGCGCGGCGTATATCCCGCTCGTATTTCTCGGTGCGGTCGTCTCGCTGCCCATCGTCTGGAACATCTCGGACATCGCAAACGGCCTGATGGTGATCCCGAACGTGATCTGCCTGCTCTGGCTCTGCCGCGTCGTGAAGGAAGAGACGGCGGAATACCTCTGGACTGGCAGAATCAACGAACCGGATCCCGAATGCGTCAGGATCAATCAGGAAGGCAGGACTCTCGATCCCGACCGGATGGACGACTGACCGGGCGGAAACGAATCGCAAATCACCTGTGAGGCAGACTTGAAACATCCCGTCGTATATGTTCATGGAAAGGGCGGCGGCGCGGACGAGGCGGAACATTACGGACCGCTTTTCCCGGGATGCGAGGTCGTCGGATTCGACTACCGGGCGCAGACGCCGTGGGAGGCGCGCGAGGAGTTCCCGCGCTATTTTGAACGGCAGCGCGCGGCCTGCGATTCCCTGACCCTGATCGCGAACAGCATCGGCGCGTTCTTTTCCATGACCTCGCTTTCGGGGAAATACGTCGACCATGCGTTGTTCATTTCCCCGATCGTTGACATGGAAAAACTGATCGCGGGCATGATGTCGATGGCAAATGTCACGGAGGACGAACTCCGCGTCCGCAAGGAGATCCCGACGGAATCCGGGGAAACGCTATCCTGGGACTGGCTTTGCGACGTGCGGCAGCATCCGCTTCGATGGAGCGTCCCCACGCACATTCTGTACGGCGACCGCGACTTCCTGACTTCCCTCGAAACGATGTCCGATTTCGCCGCGCGGATCGGTGCGCCGCTCACGGTCATGCCCGGCGGCGAACACTGGTTCCACACCCCGGAACAGATGGCATTCCTCGACCGCTGGCTCCGGGAATCATCCACCACCGAACAGTTTTACCCCTGAATATCGAACAGGAGAAATCGTCAGCGATGAATAAGCAGCCGATCATATCCGTCGTGATCCCGGCGCACAACGAGGAGGAGTATCTTCCGTCGTGTCTGGAGGCCGTAAAACGCGCCGCGGCGGCCCTTTCTGACGTCAACAGCGTCGGACCCGGCAACGGATCGGGGGGCGGTCCCGGCAGCGTTGAAATCGTCGTGGCGGCGAACCGCTGCACGGACCGGACGGCGGAGATCGCGGAGAGCTTCGGCGCGGTCGTCGTCCGGAATGACGCCCGGTCTATCGCACAGGTGCGCAACGCCGGCGTCCGGGCGTCGCACGGCGGGATCGTGGTGACGATCGACGCGGACAGCGTCATGTCGGAAGGAGCCCTGCGGGAGGTCGCGGAAACGCTCGGAAGCGGCAGATTCATCGGCGGCGGCACGCGCGTCCGGTTCAGCCGGATGTCCTTCGGCATCTTCTGTTCGGCGATGTATGTGGCATGGAACCTGATCCCGGTCATGCTGCGGAACAGGGCCGCGCTTTCCGGTGGCATGTTCTGGTTCCGCAGGGAGGATTTCGAGCGGATCGGCGGATTCGACGAAAGCCTCGTGAGCCTGGAGGACATGGATTTTGCCGTGCGGCTGAACAGGCTCGGCTTGAGCGTCGGCAAGAAGTACGGCACGCTGAAACGCTCGTACATCGTCACCTCGAGCCGGAAATTCGACAGGTTCGGCGACTGGTATCTGATCCGGAACCGCAAGCTCACGAAACGCATCTTCACGGGCCGGGACCGGGAAGCGGCGGACGCATTTTATTACGACGTGAGATAACGCATCCCCTTTCCCTGCTTCCCAGCTTGAAACGCATGCCTTCTTCCCCCGTTTTTTAGGGGAGTCATGCCGCTGCCCTCCCCACCAATCCGTCATCGTCAGCCCGGATCGAAGGCAAAAAAATCCGGGGTCCTTTTGAGGGGATCCCGGAAGAGAATACCGTAAACGGTACCGGTGAACTGCGGATTAGACAGTCTTGCCGGAGATGACGCCGTGGCCGTGGAAGGTACGGGTCGGGGCGAATTCGCCGAAACGGTGTCCGACCATGTTTTCCGTGATGAACACGGGAACGAAGATCTTGCCGTTGTGCACGTTGAAGGTATACCCGACGAACTCGGGGAGTACCATGGAACGGCGAGACCAGGTCTTGATCGGCTTCTTGGCGCCGCCGGCCTTTTCCATGCGTTCGACTTTTTCGACCAGATGATAGTCCACAAACGGACCTTTTTTGATTGATCTGCCCATAGGTTACTTTCTCCTGCGTTCGACGATGAACTTGTTGCTCGGCTTCTTCGGGTGACGGGTGCGTTTGCCCTTGGCAAGCTGACCCCAGGGGGATACCGGGTGACCGCCGCCGGAGGAACGGCCTTCGCCGCCGCCCATGGGGTGGTCGATCGGGTTCTGGACGACGCCGCGGACGTGCGGGCGGAAGCCTTTGTAGCGGGCTTTGCCGGCCTTGCCGAGGGAGACGTTCATGTGATCGAGGTTGCCGACCTGGCCGATGGTGGCGAGGCAGTTGATGTGGAACATGCGGACTTCACCGCTGGGAAGCTTGACCTGGCAGTAGTCGCCTTCGCGGGAGCGGAGGACGGCGTACTGGCCGGCGGAACGGACGATCTTGCCGCCGCGGCCGGGGGTCATTTCAATGTTGTGGATCTGGAGTCCCAGGGGGATATTCTTCAGCTGGAGGGCGTTGCCGGGCTTGATCTCAGCGCCTGCGCCGGAAGCGATGACCTGACCGACCTTGAGGCCGACGGGCGCGAGGATGTAGGACTTCGTGCCGTCTTCGTAGCAGATGAGGGCGATGAACGCGGAACGGTTCGGATCGTACTCGATCGCCTTGACGGTCGCGGGACCGGTCTTCGTGCGGGCGAAGTCGATCTGGCGGTAGGCGCGCTTGTTGCCACCGCCACGGAAGCGGACGGTCATGCGGCCGACGTTGTTGCGGGCGCCAGTGGAGCGGATGCCCTTGGTGAGAGCCTTCTCGGGAGCCTTCTTGGTGAGCTCGGCGGAGTAGTCGACGACGCCGATGTAGCGGCGGTTGTTCGTCGTGGGCTTGTAGGTTTTAATCGGCATTTGCGTGTCTCCTTATGCAAGCTCGATCGTGCCCTCGGCGAGGGTGACGACGGCTTTTTTCCAGTTGGAACGGCGACCGCGGACGGGGGATTTTCCGACGCGTTTGAGCTTGCCGGTGTAGTTCATGATGTTCACGGACTTGACCTTCACGCCGTCATAGATGTCTTCGACAGCCGCGGCGATTTCGGTCTTCGTGGCGCAGGAGCAGACCTTGAAGGAATACTGGTTCGCGCCCTTGAGAAGCGTGCACTTCTCAGTCATCATGATATGCTTGATGATGTCGTAGGAAGATTTCATTTTGTCACCTTCTCAATGCGCTTGACAATCACGTCCATGGCATCCTTGCTGCAAACAAGCATGTCAGCCCAAAGGACCTGATAGGTGTTGACCGCGGAAGCCTTCATGAGGCAGACGGCGGGAAGATTGCTGGTGGCGAGGATGGAGTTTTCCTCGTAGTCGGCAACGACGCAAAGGATTTTGCCGGTGGCCTTGATGGCGTTGAAAGCGGCGACCGCTTCCTTCGTCTTCGGGCTTTCGAACTTGATGTCGTCGACGACGATGACGCCGGAGTTCTTCACGCTCTCGGAGAACGAACGCTGGAGGGCGAGTCTGCGGACCTTGGCGTTGATCTTGGTCGCGAAGCTGCGGGGGGTGGGGCCGAACGCAACACCGCCGTGACGCCAGGAGGCGTTACGGGAGGATCCGCTGCGGGCACGGCCGAGGCCTTTCTGCTTGAAGGGCTTGCGGCCGCCGCCGGAAACCTGGCCACGGGTCTTGGTGGAGGCGGTGCCTGCACGGCACGCGTTGAGGAAGGACACGACGGTGTCTTTGACCGCCTGGGAGCCCTTCTCCAGTTCGAGGGCGGTATCGGGAAGGTCGTAGACGCCGACCTTTTCGCCCTTCATATTGATAATGTCGAGATTCATAACGTGTCACCTTGTAAGTTTGGGATTATTTCTTGATCGCTTTTCTGACGAGTACGGTGCCGCCGTTGGGTCCGGGGATCGCCCCACTTACAAAGATCAGATTTTCCGCGGAATCGACTTTGACAACGCGCAGGTTCTGGACGGTGCGCTTCACGCTGCCGTGCTGACCAGGCATTTTCTTGCCTTTGATGATGTTGCCGGGGGATTCGCGGCATCCGATGGAACCGGGCTTTCTGTGCCAGCCGCCGCCGTGTCCATCACGACCGCCTTTGAAATGATGACGGACCATGACGCCCTGATAGCCGCGTCCCTTGGTCACGCCGGTGACGTCGAGATATTCACCTTCCTCGAAGATGCCGGCGCCGATC